>NZ_JADNKB010000009.1:0-210485 GCF_015555225.1 Clostridium sp. D46t1_190503_E9 | reverse complement strand
CCCCTGTTCAATACAGAAATCATCTTCTTTGTGCATAACCCTTTTTTTATAATGTCCTTGACATAGGTATCAGTTTAAAACGCGACCCCCTTTATAAAAATAAGAGATTAACTTTTTTAAGGCAATAAAGCTACTTGAAATTGAATTGGACATTGATTTAAAAAATATTTTAAAAGTATATTTTATTAAAAAGGTAGATAAATATGATAAAATGTAAATATACATAATCTAAATGAGGACATATGGTAAGTATAACTTTTATATAAATAAATTAGGAGATTCTTTTTATCGTTTATTTGAACTTTATTATAAAAGAAAGGAGGACTACAATGCAAAGAGAGATTACAGAAAATACAAAGTTATTAAATGAACAAGGAAACTTAAATCAACCAGGATATGCAAGGAGTTTAATATTAGATTATAATAGAAAAGATATTAGAGCGAACTCTCTACGTATTAAAGAATGGGATTATTATTTAATATACAATGATGAATATGGAATTGCTTTAACTCTTGCGGATAATTCTTATATGAGCTTAGAGAGTGTATCTATCTTAGATTTTAAAAATGTAAGAGAAAAAACAGTATCACCAATTCAGGCATTTTCTCTTGGTAAAATAAATATGCCTTCGAGTTCAAAAGAAGGAGATGTAGTTTTTACTTCTAAAAAAATTGATTTATCATTCAAACATAAAGCTCATAAAAGAATTTTAGAATGTAGAATGCATAATTTTCATGATAAACAAACATTTCATTGTTATCTTGAACTAGATGAGGAACCTAAAGATTCAATAGTTATTGCAACTCCATTTAAAAAAGAAAAACACTTTTATTATAATCAAAAAATAGTGGGGCTTAAGGTTAGTGGCTATTTTCAATTAGGTGATTTTAAATATGAATTTAATAAAAATAGTACAAGAGGTATTTTAGATTGGGGGAGAGGTGTTTGGACTTATAAAAATGTATGGTACTGGGGTGCAGGTTGCGGAAAAGTGGACGAGCATGAAGTAGGATTTAATATTGGATATGGATTTGGAGATACCAGCGAAGCAAGTGAAAATGTTATTTTCTATGATGGTATTTTGCATAAGTTAGAAGATATTACATTTAATATTCCAACTGATGAAAAAGGAAATTATTTATATACGAAACCTTGGACTATTACAAGTAGTGATCAAAGGTTTGAAATGCAATTTGAACCAATTTTAAATAGAGCATCTTGTACAGATGTAAAATTAATTTGTAGTGATCAAAATCAAGTTTTTGGTAAGTTTAATGGCACTATGATATTAGATGATGGTACAAAGGTAGTATTGAAAGACTTTTTAGCTTTTGCAGAAAGAGTCTTAAATAAGTGGTAAAGTATAATTTTCTTTAGATACGTATAATAGAAAAAGAATACACACAAGATTTGTAAATCTCTTATTTAATTTGTAAATCTCTTATTTAATAGGATATAGGATTTAAAAAAATGAATATATCTTGGGAAAAATAAACATATAATGAAAGTAATTAGAGATATTAAAAAGAGGTGATCTTATGTGTTTAACAAGTAATTTAATGAGTCAAGAGAAGATAATAATTCTAAAAGCAACTAAAGATACTGTAAATGATGTAATAGATAATGGAATTTATGCATTAACTAATTTACCTAATAATTATAATCAATTCGAAAAGTTTGTATTAGTAGAAGCTACAGATACTAATGGAACTAAAGTTTTAGCTATAGGAAATATAAGTGAGCCATTTGAAATACATGAAAATAGAAAATCATTAGAAGCTTTTAAGAATAATAATAAAAATTGGAAGTGGGAGTATGAGTTATCTAACATAGTAGATTTAAGGGATGATACATTAACACTTGGAGATATATTTATGGAAAACAGTTTAAATAATATTAACTGTATAGTCCAATTTTAAAAGCAATTATTTAGAAGTGTGTAGTAATTTAAATATTTTGGTAAACGTTTAAAAATATAGACTAAAAGTAGAAGATTAAAAAGTTCATAGTTAAATTAATTATTTTAAAAGTATGAAATGCCATATTACAATAGCTTATAATTGTTATTGAAATATGATATTTCATACTTTTTGATTTTCTGTAAAATGAAATTTAACTAATATAAATATTAAAACTTCAGATATAAATATTAAAACTTCAGAACAATATAAAAAAATAAATATGTAGTATAATTTTGGAAATACAGTATAAAAGTTATAATAAATCAGATAATTATATGTGGTAATATAGACATATATAGCTAATTTAGTTAATGAAAAATTTAGTGGATAATAAATACGTAATAGATATATATAAAATAAGTAGTATATATATCTGCAATTTAAATTGCAGTTTATATGGCTATTCATAGAAGTATTGATAATATATAATGAAATTGGGTGGTGAAATGGTTTACTATAATTTAACATCAAGACAAAAAGATATACTTAAGTATATTTTAGAATCAAAAGATTATATTAACAGTCAAGAATTAGAAGAGCAATTTAATATATCAAAAAGAACATTAGCTAATGAAATTATGAAATTAAAATTGTTTTGTAAGGAAAAAGATACAGAGTTAATTTTAAAGCGAGGCCTAGGTTATAAATTTATAGCTGCAGATGAGTATAAAAAGGGAATAATTATAGAATGTTTAAATGAAAAAAGTCCTATAAGCGGAAATGATAGTAGTAGAGTAAATGATATATTAGAAATATTAATTTCAAGGAATTTTTCACAAAATAATAAAGCAATAAAATTAGAAGAACTATCTAGGGAATTATATGTAAGTTTATCAACTATAAAGCAAGATATAAAAGAAGTGAAAAATATATTAAATAAATATAATTTAGGAATAAGTAGAGTTTCCAATAATGGGATATCACTAATTGGAAGTGAAATTGATATAAGAGCTTTCATTTCAAATTATTTATTTAAAAACAGTAAGGAACTTAAATATTTAAATGTTAATGATTTTAAATTTTCAGCATCTAATGATAATGTCATATATAAATTAATATCTGATATTGTATTAGGCATAGTGAAAAAGTATGAAATTGAATTAAGTGACTTAGGATTTAAAAATCTATGTATTCATATAATAATAGCTATTTATAGAGTAAAGAAAAATAATTTTATCAGTTATTCTAATTTAAGTTGTGATAAGGAATGTAAAGAATATGAAGCTGCATTAGAACTTAAAAAAATGTTAGATTCAAATTTTACTATAAATTTACCTTATGAAGAAGTTGTTTATTTATATCAACATTTAGTATCACAAAAAATGCTATCACTAGATACGAATGCGGACAAGTACTATAAGGATAATTATATTGATAATTTATTTAATCACTGCCTTAAACTAGTTTATGAACATAGTGGAATAAACTTTTTTAATGATAATATTTTGAAAAGTGGACTATTAATTCATCTTAGAAGTGCAATGAATAGAATTAATTTTGGAATGAATATAGAAAATACAATGCTTGATGAAATTAAGGTTAATTATGCATTTGATTATGATATAGCTATTATTTTCTGCGAAGGATTAAAAAGAAAAGCTAATATAGATATATCTGAAGATGAAGTAGGATTTATAACGTTACACTTTGCAGGAGCAGTTGAAAGATTAAAATTAGCAAATAAAATAAACAAATACAGAACTATAGTAGTTTGTGCCACAGGCGGAGGAACTGCAATTCTATTAAAAACTAAGTTGGAAAGTAAATTTAACGATTTTATAGAAATAAAAGGGTTCTACCCAGCATTTAAATTAAATAATATGGATTTATCTCAATATGATTTAATTATAAGTACTATTCCATTAGAAAATGTTAAATTACCAGTGCTAAATGTATCACCTATAATGCTTGAAGAAGATTGTAAAAAAATAACCAGATTTATTACAATGAAGAAAAATAATGATTTGAAAAAAAGTATATTTAAAGAGGATTTATTTTTTGTAAATTTAGATTTAGAGAATAAGGATGAAATAATAGAATATTTATCTAAAACTATGTATGAAAAAGGTTATATAGATAAAGAGGCAGCAAGTTCCTTTAGAGAAAGAGAAGAGATGTCTTCTACAGAGATAGGTAATAAAGTTGCTATACCTCACTTTATAAAAGGAAAAGTTAATAAAGAGGCTATTGCAATAGCAATTTTGAAAAATCCAATAAATTGGGATAAAACAAAAGTACAGCTTGTTATGATGCTAGCCTTTAAATTAGGGAAGGGCTCTGAAAAGTTGTTTTTAGAAATTTATAGTGGAATAGATGATATTAACAAAGTTAATAAACTAATTAAGTGTAGAGATTTTAAAGAATTTAAGCAAATATACGGTAATTAGAGAAAGAAGTGTAGACTATTGAATAATGATTTAATATTTATTAATGAAAATTATAATGATTGCTTTGAATTTTTAGAAAATATATCTGACAGACTTTTGAATTATGGATATGTTAAGGAAAGTTTCAAAGATGCAATAATAGAAAGAGAAAAAATTTTCCCAACTGGATTACCCGTTGAACCGATAGGGGTAGCAATACCTCATTGTAATAGTGAGCATGTAAATAAAGCAGGAATAGTATTTGTGAAATTTAAAGATGATGTAAAATTCATAAGTATGGAAGGTGAAGGGGAAGTAAATGTTAAAATAGCATTTGTCTTACTTGTTAAAGAGAAAGAGAAACAAGTGGAAGTTTTACAAAAACTCATGGAAGTAATATCCAACGAGGATATTCTTACTAAGATGTACAATGAAAATAATAATGATAATTTAATTAATATTATGAAAGAGGTTGGATTAAGATGAAAAAAATAATAGTAGCATGTGGAGCAGGAGTAGCAACATCAACAATAGCAATTCAAAAAATAAAAGCAGGATTAGAAAAAAGAGGATTACTTGATAAAGTTCAAATAACACAATCTACAGTTGTTGAATTATCTAAGCAAGCAAGTAAATATGATTTAATAGTAACAACAGCTATGGTAACAGAAGATTATGGAGTGCCATTAATTAAAGGATTGCCTTTTATAACAGGTATGGGTGTTGATAAAGTAATGGATGAAATAGTTCAAGCATTAGGATTATAAGATTAAATTTATAAGATTCGAGGAGGAATATTAATGGCTGCATTACAGTATTTAGTAGATTTAGGGGCAGCAGTTATGATGCCTATTATATTTATAGTTTTTGCTCTAATTTTAAGAGTTAAAATAGGACAAGCAATTAAATCAGGTTTGTTAGTTGGAATTGGATTTATTGGATTAAACGCTATAATAACATTATTAACTGAAAATTTAGGACCAGCTGCAGAAAGAATGGTTCAGAACTTTGGATTGAATTTAACAGTATTAGATGTTGGTTGGCCAGCTGCATCTGCAATTGCATTTGGATCAACTGTTGGGATTTTAATAATTCCGTTATGTCTGATAGTAAATATAATTATGATTTTAACAAAAACAACAAGAACAATTAATGTTGATATATGGAATTTTTGGCATTTTGCATTTACTGGTTCATTAGTATATATGCTAACAGGAAACCTATGGATAAGTTTATTTGTTTCAGCATTAAATATGATTATAACTATGGTTATTGGTGATAGAACAGCACCTATGGTTGAAAAATCTTTAGGATTACCAGGAGTTTCAATTGCTCATGGATTTACGGCTTCTTTTGTACCACTTGCTTTAGCTATAAATTGGGTATTAGATAGAATACCTGGAGTTAATAAAATAAAGCTAGACGCAGCTACAATTCAAAAGAAATTTGGAGTTTTTGGAGAACCTGCTATATTAGGTACTATAATAGGTGCATTACTAGGAATTTTAGCTAAATATAATGTTAAAGAAACACTTAATTTAGCAGTTGTAATGGGAGCTGTATTAGTATTAACACCAAAGATGGCGGCAGTACTTATGGAAGGATTAATGGTTGTTTCTGAAGCAGTACAAGAATTCCTTCAGAAGAAATATTCAGGAAAAGGTACTTTATATATAGGATTAGATTCAGCAGTTGGTGTTGGTCATCCAGTAACATTAGCAATTTCATTAGTTTCAATACCAGTAGCATTATTACTAGCATTTATTGTACCTGGTAATCAATTCTTACCATTTGCAAGTTTAGCAGGATTACCATTTATGTTCGTTCTTATAGTTCCTATTGCAAGAGGAGATTTCTTTAGATCATTTGTTATAGGTGTTATAACATTAGCTCTTGGATTATTAATAGGAACCAATTTAGCACCACTGTTTACAGAAGCAGCATCAGCAGCTAATTTTGCAATTCCAAGTGGAACAGCCTTAATATCAAGTATAGATTATGGCTCAAGCATATTCCCTTGGATATCTATTATGTTAGTTAAATTTAAGTGGGTTGGTATAACAATAGCTACTATATTTA
The DNA here is from genome assembly GCF_015555225.1 of Clostridium sp. D46t1_190503_E9. Taxonomy (NCBI): domain Bacteria; kingdom Bacillati; phylum Bacillota; class Clostridia; order Eubacteriales; family Clostridiaceae; genus Clostridium; species Clostridium sp. D46t1_190503_E9. The sequence continues at coordinate 204,078 of NZ_JADNKB010000009.1, read as the reverse complement.
CATTAGCTTTAATGATATGGAATAGAAGTAAGATTATAAAAGAAGAAAGTACTAATTAAGATTTAATAAGAAAGGTGACGGTATTAATATGATATTTTTCTTAGATACAGCAAATGTAGAATATATTAAAAAAGTAAATGATATGGGAGTAATAAAGGGTGTTACAACAAATCCATCACTTGTAGCTAAAGAGGGAAGAGATTTCAATGAAGTTATTAAAGAAATAACTGAAATAGTTGATGGACCTATAAGTGGTGAAGTTGTAAGTGAAGATTCAGAAGGCATGATTGTGGAAGGAAGAAAAATTGCTGCTATTCATAAAAATATGATAGTAAAAATTCCAATGACTGAGGAAGGTCTTAAAGCAGTAAAAGTTTTATCAAAAGAAGGAATAAAGACAAATGTTACTTTAATATTTTCAGCAACACAAGCATTACTTGCAGCAAATTCAGGAGCAACTTATGTAAGCCCATTTTTAGGAAGAATAGATGATATATCAATGAATGGAATGGATCTTATAAAAGATATAGCTGAAATATTCTCAATTCATAGAATTGAGTCAAAAATAATTGCAGCAAGTGTAAGAACCCCAATTCATGTTATAGAGGCTGCAAAGGCAGGTGCTGATATAGCTACAGTTCCTTATGATTTAATTATGAATATGCTTAAGCATCCTTTAACTGATCAAGGATTAGAAAAATTCAAAGCAGACTGGCAAGCAGCATTTGGAAAGTAGAATTAGTAAAATATTTAATAGTAAAAAAACACATATACAATAATATGAGAAATGAGGCTGAAAATGAGTAGAAAATTAGATAGATTATCTATAGATGCAATAAGAGTACTTTCAGCAGATGCAATTGAAAAGTCAAAATCAGGACATCCGGGATTACCACTTGGTTCAGCGACTATGGCATATATATTATGGACTAAGATGAATCATAGTGGGAAGAATCCAAACTGGGATAATAGAGATAGATTTATATTATCAGCAGGTCATGGATCAATGCTAGAATATTCTTTATTACACTTATTTGGATATGGAATAACAATTGAGGATATAAAGAATTTTAGACAATTAGGTAGCTTAACACCAGGACATCCCGAATATGGTCATACTAAAGGGGTTGAAATAACAACAGGACCTTTAGGACAAGGTGTATGTAATGCTGTTGGGATGGCTATTGCAGAAAGCCATTTAGCAGAAAAATTTAATAAACCAGGATATGAAGTAGTTAATCATAATACCTATGCTATAGTTGGAGATGGATGTTTAATGGAAGGAATTTCAGCAGAAGCATCTTCATTAGCAGGAACTTTAGGATTAGGAAAGCTTATAGTTTTATATGATTCAAACAATATTTCTATAGAAGGAAATACAGATATAGCATTTAGAGAAGATGTAGCCAAGAGATATGAAGCATATAACTGGCAAGTAATTAAAGTAAATGATGGTAATGATATCGAAGCAGTTGAAAAAGCAATTGAAGAAGCAAAAAATGAAACTACTAAGCCGTCAATTATAATAGTTAAGAATCAAATAGGGTTTGGATGCCCTGAAAAACAAGGAAAGGCATCTGCCCATGGTGAGCCTTTAGGAACTGAAAATGTAAAAGCAATGAAGGAAAATTTAGGATGGAATCAAGAAGATTTCTATGTTCCAAAAGAAGTATATTCTAATATGGATAATTACATCAATTTAGGAATAGAAAAAGAAAAACATTGGAATGATTTATTTGAAGATTATAGAAATGCATATCCAAAATTAGCAGAAGAATATTGTAAATGGATTTCTGGAACAATTGATAGTGAAGCTCTATTAAATAATAAAGATTTCTGGAATTTTGAGAAAGCAATAGCTACTAGAGAGTCTTCAGGAATAATTATAAATAGATTAGCAGAATTAATTCCTAATTTTATTGGAGGATCAGCTGATTTAGCACCTTCTAATAAGAGCTATATGAACGGAAAAGGAGATTTTTCAGAAGAAAATAGAAGTGGAAGAAATCTTCATTTTGGAGTAAGAGAACATGCTATGGCTGCTATAACAAATGGTATTTATGCTCATGGTGGATTAAAGGCATTCTGTGCAACATTCTTTGTGTTTAGTGATTATATGAAGGGTGCAATGAGATTATCAGCATTAATGAATTTACCAGTAACATATGTACTAACTCATGATAGTATTGGAGTAGGAGAAGATGGCCCAACTCACCAACCAATAGAGCAATTAGCTGCACTTAGAAGTATGCCAAATATGACTGTATTTAGACCTGCAGATTCAAAGGAAACTGCAGCTGCTTGGTATTATGCAGTAACTAATGGTTCAAGTCCAACTTCAATAGTATTAAGTAGACAAACCTTACCTTTATATGATGGATCTGCAAAGAGAGCATTAAATGGAGGATATATAATTAAGGATTCCAAGAAAGAAATTCCAGATGCAATATTAATGGCATCAGGCTCAGAGGTTGAATTAATTTACAAGGCAGCAGATGAATTAGAAAATCAGGGAATAGATGTAAGAGTAGTAAGTATCCCTTCATTTGAAATATTTGATTCTCAAGATAAAGAATATAAAGAAAGTGTTCTTCCAAATAAGGTTAGAAAAAGAATTGCGGTTGAAGCATTATCTTCATTTGGATGGCATAAATATGTAGGACTTGATGGTGAAGTTATTTCATTAGATACATTTGGAGCATCTGGTAAAGCTGAAGAGTTATTTAAAAAATTTGGCTTTACAGTGGAAAATGTAGTCAAGAGGGTTAAAGAGTATATATAAATACTTATATTGATTGTAGACTTATAAGAATCAAAGAAAATACAATTAGAAATAGAAATTTATAATTATAAAATTTTTTAAACTAATGTAAGTAAAATAAGATTATATTATCTTGTTTGTGCTTTAAATGACTTGTAGAAAAGTATAATAAACGGGATGTCTATATTAGACATCCCGTTTATTCATAGGATATTAAAACTATTTATAGAAAAATAATATGTCATTAGGTCTTTATTAATAATATTAGCAATAATAATTTTTGCATTAATATTTCATAACACAATAAAATAGTGACATTAAGTTATACTTACTGGTTTATTGTGCATAGTATCTTCTTAAAATAAATTAATACTCACTATAAAAAGAAAATAATATGTAGTACAATATTCATAGAATTATATACATAATCTGGAGGATATAAAATGAGTTTATTACCACTAGGGTCAATAGTTGTATTAAGAGATGGATATAAAAAGTTAATGGTTATAGGAAGACAAATTTATTCAGAAAATGGTGAAAAACTAAATGATTATTTAGGGTGTCTTTATCCAGAGGGATATTTAGGTGAAGAGTACTGTTATGTTTTTAATAAAGAAGATATAGATCAAATAATTTTTAAGGGATACTCAGATTTAGAAGAAGAAGCATTTGTAAAAGTTATAAATAATATGATGTAAGAAAATTTAACACAAGTAAATAAAGAGGTTATGCTAGCATAGCCTCTTTATTTTATATTTTATTCAGCATAATTATTTGTTTAGTAATGTTAAGTTGAGAAATATAAGCTAGCGAAGATAAATAGAATATGTGGAATAAGCATATAGCGAGCAATTAGAAGTACTTGGTGAAGGAAAAACTACTAGGCCTTAGTGTTGTTGGTTTGTTTGAGCGCAGCGAGTTAACCAAAACTCTTGGCATAGTAGGTTTTCAGAGCCTAGTAATTCTTTGCATAGCTATTTAGCTTATGGAAACATATCTATTTATCGTCAACATTATATTCATAATTCATCATAAACTTGTCACCAATGTTAGATGACAAAAGGTCGGTTTCTTCAAATTGAATTAATGTGTATGTATAAATATAATTAAATTGCAAAGTAAAAGTTTACAATAGAAAAATAAATAAATGGAGGGGAAAATAATGACAAATTCTAAAACTAGTGCAAGGGATTCTATGCAAAGATTTGGAAAATTTCTAAGTGGCATGGTAATGCCCAATATTGGAGCATTTATTGCTTGGGGACTTATAACAGCATTTTTTATTCCAACTGGATGGACACCAAATGAATCATTAGGAAGTTTAGTAGACCCAATGATTAAGTACTTATTACCATTACTAATTGGTTATACAGGCGGTAAGATGGTAGGAGGTGCAAGAGGCGGGGTTATAGGAGCAGTTGCTACTATGGGAGTTATAGTAGGAGCAGATATTCCAATGTTTATTGGAGCAATGATTATGGGACCTTTAGCTGGTTTTGTAATTAAAAAGTTTGATAAAGCTGTAGATGGAAAAATTCCATCAGGTTTTGAAATGCTTGTAAATAACTTTTCTATCGGTATATTAGGTATGATATTGGCCATACTTGGATTTTTTGCAATAGGTCCAGTAGTAGTAGTTTTAACAGGAATATTAAAAACTGGTGTGGAAGCTTTAGTTGCAAGAAAGCTATTACCTTTAGTTTCACTATTCATAGAGCCAGGTAAGATTTTATTCTTAAACAATGCTATTAATCATGGAGTGTTAGGACCAATAGGACTAGAACAAGTTCAAGAAAGTGGTAAATCCATAATGTTCTTATTAGAAGCAAATCCAGGACCTGGATTAGGTATAATATTAGCTTATTGGATGTATAGTAAAGGATCAGTAAAACAATCTGCACCAGGAGCAGCAATAATACATTTCCTTGGTGGTATTCATGAAATTTACTTCCCATATGTATTAATGAACCCGTTACTTTTATTAGCTGTAATAGCAGGAGGGGCATCAGGAATATTAGTATTTTCAATGTTAGGAGCAGGTCTTGTAGCAACACCTTCACCAGGAAGCATATTTGCTTTAATGGCAATGGCACCAAAGGGGGGATTACTACCAGTTTTAGCAGGGGTAGCAGCAGCAACAGTAGTTTCATTCTTAGTGGCAGCACCATTTATTAAGATAGCATCAAAGAATACAAAAGAAGAAGATCTAGAAGAAGCAAAGGGAAAAGTTAATGAAATGAAAAATATAAACAAATCTATCGTGAAAAAGATAGTATTTGCTTGTGATGCAGGTATGGGATCAAGTGCAATGGGAGCTTCAAAATTTAGAAATAAGATTAAAGAGCTAAATCTTGGAATAGAAGTTATTCATGCATCTGTTGATGATATACCTAAAGATACAGATATTGTAGTTACTCATAAAACATTAATAGATAGAGCTAAGAAGTCTTGTCCTAATGCGGAATTAATAGGAATCCAAAATTTCTTAACTGATGATAATATTCAGGGCTTATATAATAGATTAGCAAGTAAATAATCAAAGAAAAGGCGTAAGTATTTTTTAGAAAAAGTTACGCCTTTTTTTATTATTTAAAGAAGCAATTGCAAATTGTCTAATTGTTTATTTAATAGAAATAAATTTTTATAAAAAACAAATACAACTTTGATATAATGATTAATAAATATGATCATTTATTTAAAAGTGTCACTAAGTGATTAAGACATTTATGATGGATGATTAAATTGAGTTAAGATATAACAAAGTTTAAAATATAGATATAAGGAGTTGGACAAGCAAAGATGTCATTAATGGAGAGGTTTAATATGAAAAACAAAAAACTAAACTCTAGACAGAAAGAAATAATTCAAATATTAACTAGATCTACAGTAACAAATCCAATAACAATATCATCAATAGCAGATAAATTATCATTAAGCTCTAGAACAGTATTACGAGAAATGCCAAAGATAGAAAAGTGGTTGGAAGAAAATGAGTTCAAGTTTATAAAAAAACCAGGTGTAGGACTAGTAATTGATGAAGACTTAGAAAATCAAAAGTTAATATTAGAATTACTAGAGATAGAAAAAATTGAAAAAGAGTACTCTAAAGATGAGAGAAAAAGGATAATAATAAGCGAGTTGCTCATTTCACAAGGTCCTATTAAATCATTTTACTTTACATCACTTTTAAAAATTTCAGAAGGAACTTTAAGTAATGATTTAGATAGCATAGAAGATTGGCTAAAATCATTTAATATAAAGCTAATTAGAAAACCAGGGCTAGGCGTTTATGTTGAAGGTAAAGAAAACGATTATAGAAAAGCACTTACTAATATTTTATATGATACTTTAGAAGAAAAAGAATTAATCAATCTTTTAAAAGGCTCCTTAATAACTAATAGAGAAAATGGAATAGTAGAATTCTCAATAGAAAATAGACTTTTAAATTTTATAGACAAGTCAATTATAAAAGCTATTGAAGAAATTGTTTCAGGATTAGAAAAAGAAAATGATATCAGACTTGTAGATAGTGCTTATATAGGGTTGGTAGTTCATTTATCTCTAGCTATTCAAAGGATAAAGAATAAAGAAAATATAAAGATGGACCAAGATGTCTTAGAAGAATTAGCTAAATTACCAGAGTTTGAAATAGGAAAAATGTTAGTGAGAAATATTGAGAGCAAATTCAATATAGAAATTCCAATTGATGAGATTGGCTATATAACTATGCATCTTAAAGGGGCAAAGCTTAGATTAAATTCTGTTTCAAAATTAGAAGAAGATATAGCTAATATTGATATTAAGAGAATAGGAAAAAATATAATTGAAGTAGTGGAAAATGAATTAAATATTCTTTTAAAGGATGATGAAAAACTTTTAAAGGATCTTACAAATCATTTAGTGCCTGCAATAAGTAGGCTAAAGATGAAGCTAAATATAAGAAATCCTTTATTAAACAATATAAAAGAAAAATATCCAATGGAATACAATGCAACAAAAAAGGCTTGTGAAATACTTAAGTTAAATATTAAGGTTGATGAAATTCCAGAGTCTGAAATAGCATATATAACTATGCATATAGCTGCAGCTATTTATAAAAAGGGGATAGAAGAAAAAATAAAAGTAGTAATATCTTGCCCAACTGGTATTGGAACCTCTAGTTTATTAGCAGCACTACTTGAAAGAGAATTTAATAATATTGAAGTTATAGGTACAATATCTGCTATAAATATAGACGAAGAGAAATTAAAAAATGATGGAGTAGATATTATAGTTTCTACAGTTCCATTAGATATAGACTTCAAAAATATTTGTGTTGATCCAATTTTATCTTTACATGATAAGGGATTACTACAAGATAGTTTTAGAAAAATACTTAAAAACAAGAAATACAAAAATGTTATAAAGAAAGTAGGCATAAATAATAAAAAAGCTATAGGAATTAGAGAAATTACAGAACTAGGAACTGAAATTATATCAATAGTTGATAATGTAAGAATAAAAGAAATAAAAGATATTGGAGATTTAGATGAAATAATTGATGAAGCAAGCAAGTTATTTTCAAAAGATAAAAAAGAAGCTGACGAGATAAAAAATAAAATCCTAGATAGAGAAAAAATTAATAGTACCTATTTAAAAGATTTAAATATACTACTCTTGCATTGTAAATGTAAATGTTTAGATGGTGGGAGGTTTGGGTATTTAAAAATTAAGGGTCAATTTAAGGACGAAAAAGGAGTAATTAAGGGAGCTTTAATATCTATAATACCAGAAGACTACAAAGAAATTACTTCAGAACTTATGAGCAAGATAAATGGCGCAATTATTGAAGATGAAAGCTTTTTAAATGCGTTAAATGAAGAAGACAGTAAAAAGGCTTCACAAGAGGTTGAAAAGATATTAAAGGAAGTTTACATAAGTAAGATAAAAATAAGCTTGGAGGGATAAGGAGTGATAAAGTCTAAATTTCAAAGAGTAGTTAAATTCTTAAGTTTAATGATAATGACTAATATAGGAGTATTTATTGCTTGGGGACTTATAACTTTACTAGTTATTCCAAAAGGCTTTTTTCATAATGAAGCATTAGGATCTTTAGCAGATTCAATGGTAAAATACCTCTTTCCATTAATAGTTTCAATAAAAGGTGGAAATATGATTTCGGGATACAGAGGAGGAATTATAGCGGCAGTAGCAACTATGGGAGTAATAGTAGGTACAGATATACCAATGATGATTGGAGCAATGATACTTGGACCTTTAGCAGCATACATAATTAAGGCTTTTGATAAGGTTATAGAAAATAGAATTCCAGCAGGATTTGAGATGTTAGTTAATAATTTTTCCATTGGAGCAATTAGCATGATATTAGCAATAATAGGATTTATGATAATTAAGCCAATAACCTTTGGATTGCTGATGATTTTAAAAAGTAGCAAAGAATTCATTGTATCAAAAGGATTAATACCATCAATTTTTATAATTTCTTTTGTAGCATTAATAATATTTTTAAGAGTGTTATCAATAGATAATGAATCAAAAGAAGAAGTAGAAGGAGAAGAAGAAGATTTCAAAGTGAATGAAATAGAAAATAGTGAAATTAAAAAAATAGTATTTGCATGTGATGCGGGAATGGGATCAAGTGCTATGGGAGCAACAAAATTTAGAAAAAGAATAAAATCTTTAGGTTTAAATATTGAAGTAACTAATTCATCAGTTGATTCAATACCGCAAGATGCTGATTTAGTAATTAGTCACATTAATTTATTGGAAAGAGCAAAAAGAAACTCTCCAAATGCAGAACACATATTTATAGAAGATTTTTTTAGTGACAATAAAATAGATAAATTATTTGAAAGGTTGGAAGAGAATATGTTAAAAAGTTTAAAGCAAAAATTGCAAATTAAAAATATTTTAAATGCTACAGAAGAAAAGAATAATTTACCGATTTTATCAGAAAGCAATATACTTTTAGGGTTAGAAAGTGAAAGCAAAGAAGATGCGATTAAGAGAGCTGGAGAGCTGTTAGTAAAAGGTGGATACGTAAATGAAAATTATATAGAAGCTATGCTGGAAAGAGAAAGAGTTATTTCTACTTATATAGGAATGGGTGTTGCAATTCCTCATGGAATAGGTGAAGCCAAGAAAAATATAAAAGCGTCTGGAATAGTAGTTATTCAATATCCAGAGGGAGTTGATTTTGGAGAAGAGCTTGCCTATTTAGTTATAGGGATTGCTGGAGTTGGAGATGAACATTTAGAAATACTATCTAATATAGCAATATCACTAGAAGATATTGAATTGGTAGATAGACTTAATAAGACAAGAGATAAAAAAGAGATTTTAGACGTATTTAAGAAATAAGGAGGGTTTTTATGAAAAAGGCTGTACAATTTGGAGCTGGAAATATAGGAAGAGGTTTTATAGGAGCATTGCTATCTAAATCAGGATATCAGGTGGTCTTTGCAGATGTGAATGAAACTATAATAAATAAAATTAATGAAGACAAGCAATACACTATAAATGTTATGGATATACAATGCACAGAAGAAAAAATAAATAATATAAGGGGTGTATTATCAAATAGTAATGATATTTTACATGAAATAAATGAAGCTAATATAATCACAACTGCTGTTGGGCCTCTAGTTTTACCTAGAATAGCAGAAACAATCGCAAGAGGAATTAAGCTAAGGAAAGAAAATAACATACAAGAATATCTAAATATAATTGCTTGTGAAAATGCAGTTAAAGCAAGTTCTCAACTTAGAGATGAGGTAATAAAATATTTAAATGAAGAAGAACTACAATATTTAGAAAAATATATTGGTTTTCCTAATTGCTCAGTTGATAGAATAGTTCCTCCTGTTAAAAGTGAAAATATTTTAGATGTAGTTGTTGAAAGTTTTCATGAGTGGAATGTTGAAGAAACTGCCTTTAAAGGTGAAATTCCTAATATTGAAGGAATGAATTTAGTAGATAATTTAGTAGCTTATATAGAAAGAAAGTTATTTACATTAAATACTGGACATGCTATCACAGCATATTTTGGATACTTAAAGGGATATAGAACAATAGATGAAAGTATAAATGATGAAAAAATATATAATTTCGTAAGGAAGGCTATGATTGAAAGTGGAGAAGCTTTAATAGCTAAATATGGATTTGATAGAGAAAGCCATATTAAATATATTGATAAAATTATAGGAAGATTTAGAAATCCTTATTTAAAGGATGATGTTGCAAGAGTAGGAAGAGAACCTTTAAGAAAATTAAATAAAAATGATAGATTAATAAAGCCATTAATAACAGCAAGAGGATATAATATTGATTCTGAAAACTTATTACTAGGTGTTGGAGCTGCTATGCACTATAAAAATGATGAAGATGAGCAGAGCAGACAGCTACAGAACTTAATAAAAAGTAAAGGAATAAAAGGATCATTATCAGAGATAGCAAAATTACCAGAAGATAGTGAAATATTAATTAAAATAGAGCATTACTATAATCAAGTTAGAAGATTAATAGAAGGTTGAAAGATAAATAAAAAATAAAACATTTAAAAACGCCCTATATAAAAATAAAATAAAGTAAAGAACTATTGTATTGAAGTTTACTTCTTTGCAATAGTTTTTTATTTTATAGTAATACATAATTTATAATTAGATTACTTACATGATAGAATGATTTGTAGATATTTAAATATTATTTACATAATTCCTATCAAAAAATAGAAGTCGAGCTTATTAGGAGGAATTAAGAAGAATATTTTTATATTGTTCTTAATTTTTTATGCAACCATTTTTATAGTTTTAAAGTCTAATATATGTAACAAAACATATGCGCATATGGGTTAGTGGTTACAGGAGGTAAATAGATGGAACTAATGGTAAAAAGAGCACAAAAAGGAGATAAAGAAGCCTTTATTAAAGTAATAAATGAATATACTCAAGAGATGTATAAAGTAGCTAAGGTAAAATTGAACTCTGAAGAGGATATTGGAGACGCTATACAAGATACTATTTTATCAGCTTACAAAAATATATGCGTGCTTAAAGAAATAAATTATTTTAAAACTTGGATTATAAGGATACTTATCAATAAATGTAATGATATTATAAGCAAAAATAAGAAGATAGTATATGTTGATGAGTATTATGAAGATTCTAGTAATATAAGTCTTTCAGCATACGATGCAGATATTGAGGAAAATATAATTTTTTCTGAAACATTAAATATTTTAAATGAAGATTATAGATTAGTAGTAATTTTATATTATGTTAATGGATTTAATACAAGGGAAATAAGTGAAATACTAAATGAAAAAGAAGGAACTATAAAATCAAGACTAAGTAGAGCAAGGCAACAATTACGAGAGTACTATTTGAAAGACAATAACGGAAATAATTTTAATGATTTAAATTTAGGAGGTAATGTAAAGTGAACATTAATGTTGATAAAAAAATAGAAAATGAATTAAAAAAAGACATACAACTACCTCAGTCTGTATTGAATAAAATTAATGAAGCTTTTGAAGAAATTAGAATAGAAGAACCTAAAAAGTCTAAATTGGCATTTGAATTTAATAGAAAGTTAATTGCGGCATTAATTATAATATCAATTTTTAGTGTACTTACAATAAATCCTAAAGTTCTTGCTAGTATTAGTTCATTTTTTAAGGATAAAGGAGTTCAAAAGGCTGCAAACAATGGTTATATTCAAACATTGCCAGAAAATGCAGTGAAAGATAATGGTATAACTATGAATATAGATAATGTAGTAGCAGATAAAACTAAAATAGGAATTTCTTTTACTTTAAAATTTGATGATATTAGCGAAATAAAAGATGTTAATGATATTCAGTTGGGGTTAAATGTAAAGGACAATAATGATAGAGTTATTTTTGAACATCTAAAAGAAGGCATCTATACTCCAATTCAAGTTGGTCAAGAATGGAGTACTGATATTAGCAACAAAGATAATGGTGAATTAAAATATTATTTAAAAATGTATTCTACAGAAGGGCAGTTATATGATATTAATAGCCTTTCAATAAAAATAGATTCAATTAAATTATACGAGGAAAATGTAAGATATCATAAGGGTATAGAGGGAGAATGGAATTTTTCATTAGATTTAAATGACGTATTTAAAGAAATGGAGAGTATAAAATATGTAGCAAAAAATAATAGCGATATTGTTAGTTTAAATTCAATTGAAGTTATGCCAACGGGAACTATCATTAATGCGAATATAAATAGGAAGGTAGATGAAAATATAGTAAATAAGATTATTATTACAGATGAGAGTGGAGAAAAGGTCTATAAATTTACTGATGGAAATATTGAAGATACAAAATATGGAGTAAAAATTTCATTTATGTATGATTTAACAACCTTCGATAATTTAGATAACATAAAAATGATAGTTAAGGATATTGAAGGAAAAGATATAGTATTAGATTTAGAAAAAGAAAATAATTAGAAAGATAAGGATTGTGTTTTAATAGAGAACATAATCCTTATTTTTTTATTGGTAAATTACGAAACAAAATATAAGAATATTTATAATTATAATAAAATTCTGATTAAAATGTTGTAATTTGGAATATTATACTATAATATGTATATATAATGAATATTATGTTATTTATAGCAATGATATATAATATGAAAATTTATTGAAATTAAAAAATAAATTATAGTCATGTAAAAAGGGGAAGTATATTATGAGACATCAAAACATTAACATTATAAGTACAGGAGTTTATCATCCTGCAAATAGAATACATAATGATTATTTTATTAATCACTTTAATAAAATGGGGATTGAAGTAGCAGGATTATTAAAGCATTTAGAAAGAGAATATAGATATATTTCTAATGATCCTAATGAAACTGTTATAACTATGGCTCACAAGGCAAGTATAGCTGCACTAAAGGATGCAAAATTAAATATTAAAGACATAGATTTAATTATTTTTGCAACAGATACACCAGAATATACATCACCATCTAATGCAGTTAAAGTATTAGAGAGGTTAGGTGGACCAGAAGTTAAAATACAAATGGCATATGATACAAATACAAATTGTCTAGGAATGATAACTGCATTAGATCAAGCTAGTAGAATACTAATGACTAATAAAAGATTTAAAAGAGCTTTAGTAGTTGGAGGGATTTTATTTAGTTCTGTTGGAAGTCCTAATGATTCAGTTTCATATTCAAACTTTGGAGATGCAGCAGCAGCAGTTGTTTTAGAGAAGGTTGAGGAAGATCAAAAGAGGGGATTCATTGATTCTACACACTTAGCTCAAACATCAGAATGTAACAATATACTGATGCCTAGAGCAGGATACTCAAAAGTTATAAGAGATGGAGTAGAAGAGGAAGACGATAAAAAGTGGTCTTGGAAGCCTTTTGACGGAAGTTTTATATCTGATGTTTGGGTAAAACTAATTAAAGAAGTTGCTGAAGATAATGGGATAAGAGCTAATGAGATTAATCATCTTATTTTTTCTCAATTTACAATTCCTGATGCTAGACTTACATTAGAGAAGTTAGATATAGATAAGAATAGGACAACTTATATTGGAGATGAATTTGGTTATACAGGAACTACAAGTCCTATAGTAGCTCTTGATAGAGCACTAAAATCAGGAAAAATAAAAAAAGGTGACTATGTAACATTATCATCTATGGGATCAGGGTCACTGGTAACTGTTTTATTATTTAAGTTCTAAAGATAAATATACTAATATATCGTTAATATCAGTATGTTTATAATAATAAAAAATAATTTTAGGAGGATTTATTATGATAAAATATCAAGGGAAAAATTCAAATTATCAATTAAATGCGGACAAGATAAAGAAGGTTTTTCATGCGCAAGCTTCAGGATTTTTTAGTGAAGAAGATGGTACATCTTTTTTAAAGGATTATGATGCTATTACTAAGACATTTCCTACAAAAGATTATGCTTTAGTAATTGATGCAGCAGAATTAAAGCCATCAAGTCCAGCCGTAGCAAATATGTTAGGAACTTTATTACAAAGATATATGGAAGTTCCATTTAAGAGCAGATTTTTAGTTACTCAAGGAAATGTTGTTACTATGTCTCAATTTAAGAGATTAGGAAAAGAAATATCAGGTTGGACTGAATCAGTACAATATGTAGATGATTTTAATGAAGCATTACAGAAACTATAGAATTATAAATAAGTAAATTATTTTATTACTATGTGTACAAGCTATATAGTAATCTATTACATAAAATTAAATATTAATATGAAAGCATATAAAAAATCTAATATAAAGATTAGAAATTTTATATGCTTTTTATTTATTTTAAGTAAAAGTATTATTCTTTTTTGTTAATTTACTGGTTAGAATCAATTACTATAAATTTATCATAATATATGTTCACATAAAATAAAATAGTTGGTTTTAAAAAGATGATAATTATTATCAATAAATATCTTGACTTAAAGATATTTAAGATATATAATTATCTTGAAATCAAGATAATGTAGGTGGAGATATGAGCGATATAAATTTAAAACTAGTTATTGCTATGGCTAGAACTTATAATGATATGTTTTTTGAAATAGAAAAAAATGTTCAAGAATTTGGACTTAATATTAGTGAATTTGGTGTTTTAGAAATGCTATATCATAAAGGTGATCAACCAGTACAAAAAGTAGCTGAAAAAATTTTAGTTACAAGTGGAACAATAACATATGTAATAAATAAATTAGAAAAGAAAGAATTAGTTGTTAGGAGAAAATGCGAAAAAGATAAAAGAGTCTTTTATGTTTCTTTAACAGAAGAAGGAAAAGAACTTATTTCAGATATATTTCCAAAACATAAGGAGTTCTTAGATAATTTATTTAGTGAATTGGATGAAAGGACTAAAAGAGAATTAGTAGATAACTTAATTCAATTAAGAAACATATTAAAAAAATAAGCTTTAAATTATAAGTTTATAGACTTTAAGAAATTATTTTAGATAGATAAATAATTAAAATCAATCAAAAATTTAAAATGGTATGATAGGAGAATGATGTAAATGAGTAAAAATTTTTATGATGCAATAAAAGAAAGAAGAAGTATATATTCAATTAGTAAAGAATCACCTGTGTCAGATGAAAGAATTAAAGAAGTAATAGAGGATGCAGTAAAACATGTTCCATCTTCTTTTAATTCACAAAGCTCAAGAGTAGTCGTATTATTTGGAGAAAAACATGATAAGTTATGGGATATTACAATGGAAGCATTAAGAAAAATAGTTCCAGAAGAAAACTTTTCTTCAACTGAACAAAAAATAAATTCATTTAAAGCTGGTCACGGAACAGTATTATATTTTGAAGATTTTAGCGTAGTAGAATCATTACAAAAGCAATTTGAACTTTATAAAGACAATTTCCCAGTTTGGGCAGAACAAACTTCAGGAATGTTGCAATTTGCTATTTGGACAGCATTATCTATTGAAGGACTTGGAGCAACACTACAACATTATACTGAATTAATAGAAGATGAAGTTAAAAGAGAATTTAAAATACCAAATAATTGGAAAATGATTGGACAAATGCCTTTTGGTAAAGGAACAGCTCCAGCTGGAGAAAAAGAATTTTCACCAATAGAAAACAGAGTGAAAATACTAAAATAATCAAGAATTAACCTTAATGATATGTATTAACTTTCCGATTTTTATATAATTTCGAATACAATTCTAAATTTAAGATATCTAAGATGACTAAATTTTTATAACTCACTACGCTCAAACAATAAAAATTCTTAACGCCATCTTAGATATCTTAAATAAGAATTGTAGTTTCTCATTATAATAAAATCTCCAATTTAATACATATCATTAATGAGGCTAATTCTTTATTTGATAATTTTAAGTGGAGGAATAAAAGTTGGCGAAGATAAATAGACTGTGGAATAAGCATATAGCGTGCAATTAGAAGTACTTGGCATAGTAGTTTTTCCAAGCCTAGTACTTCTTTGCACAGCTATTTAGCTTATGGAACATATCTAGTTATCGTAGCCTTTATATTCTCATTTTATAAGAAGCTAAGGAGGTTTGATTATGTTAAGAAAATTGGACCATAGAAACATGGGAAAAAGTAATTTAGGATGGCTTAAGAGTATATTCCATTTTTCTTTTGCAGAGTATTTTAATATAGATAATATGAATTTTGGAGTATTGAGAGTTATAAATGATGATTTGATTGAAGGTAATACTGGATTTGATTTACATCCACATAAGGATATGGAGATAGTATCTTATGTAGTTGAGGGAGAATTAACTCATGGCGATACTATGGGGAATAAAAATACTATTTCTAGAGGCCATGTTCAATACATGAGTGCAGGAACGGGAGTATATCATAGTGAATATAATTTAGGGGATAGTACGGCTAGGTTGTTACAAATATGGGTTATTCCAGATAAAAAAGGATATAAGCCAGCATATGGGGATTATAGATTCAATTGGGACGATAGAAAAAATAAATGGCTTAATATAGTTTCAAGCAAAGATGGAGATTCTGCTATTAAAATTAATCAAGATGCAAATTTTTATGTAGTAGAACTAGATAAGGGAAAAGAAATAGATTTTCAAGTTGAATCTAATAGACAGGCTTATTTAGTTCAAATAGAAGGAAATTCTACAATTAATAATTTAGAATTAAATGAAAGAGATGCACTTGAAATAATAGAAGAAGATATTTTAATCAAGGCCGATAAGAAATCACATATACTTGTGATTGAAATGAAAAAGCAGTTAAAGTGGTAAAGTAGGAGAATTATTTAAATATAGTAGTATAGATTAAAAAGTATATAAATATTGAAAAGTATATAAAAATTAAAAGTAAGGTAAGTCATGATAGAAATGATTTACCTTATTTTTATATCATAGTGAAATAGATAGTGTGGTATAAGTATTTAGTTCATATATTTTTTTTAGATTAAGTAAAGAAATTTAGTTTAATAATTATCTAGAAATAATAATTATCTTTTAAATTTAAGAAAATTTTGGTATAGTATTTTAAATACATGTATTTAATATTGAATAATAGACAAGGTCTATGCAAATACTTAAATTATTATAAGTTAATTTATAAATGTAGTTATTTTTAAATCATAAGGAGGATTAATAAAGATATGAGAAAAACAAAAACAATGGATGGGAATACTGCTGCTGCATATGTTTCCTATGCTTTTACAGAAGTAAGTGCAATTTTCCCAATTACTCCATCTTCACCTATGGCAGAACATATGGATGAATGGGTAGCACAAGGAAGGAAAAATATTTTTGGAAAACCAGTTAATATAGTGGAAATGCAATCAGAAGCTGGAGCAGCTGGAGCAGTACACGGGTCACTTCAAGCTGGTGCTTTAACTACTACATTTACAGCATCTCAAGGTTTATTATTAATGGTTCCTAATATGTATAAGATGGTGGGTGAGAGACTTCCAGCAGTTATACATGTTGCAGCTAGAGCAATAGCTACATCATCATTAAGTATATTTGGTGACCATCAAGATGTTATGGCTGCGAGACAAACAGGTTTTGCTATGTTATCTGAAGGATCAGTACAAGAAGTTATGGATTTAGCACCAGTTGCACACTTAACTGCAATTAAAGCTAGAATGCCATTTATTAATTTCTTTGATGGATTTAGAATATCTCATGAAATTCAAAAAATAGAAGTTTTAGAATATGAAGAATTAGCTAAGCTAGTTGATTATGATTCAATTAATGATTTTAGAAAAAATTCATTAAATCCTGATCATCCAGTTGTAAGAGGAACATCACAAAATCCAGATACATATTTCCAATTAAGTGAATCATTAAATAAATACTATGATGATATTCCAGAAGTTGTTGAAGGATATATGGCAAAAATTACAGAGCTTACAGGAAGAGAATATCATTGCTTTGATTATTATGGAGATCCACAAGCTGATAGAATACTTGTAGCTATGGGTTCTGTAATGGAAGTTGCAGAAGAAGCTATAGATTACTTAAGGAAAAAGGGAGAAAAGGTTGGGCTTGTAAAAGTAAGACTTTATAGACCATTTTCAATAGAAAAGTTATTAAAAGTTATACCAGAGACTGTTAAGAAAATAGCTGTTTTAGATAGAACAAAAGAGCCAGGATCAATTGGAGAACCATTATATTTAGATGTTGTTAGAGCAGTAAGTGAAATGGATAATCCACCTAAGGTATATGGAGGAAGGTTTGGTCTTGGATCAAAGGACCCATATCCATCACATATAGCAGCAATATTTGAAAATTTAAGTCAAGATAAACCAAAGAACAGGTTTACTATTGGTATAGAAGATGATGTTACTAATTTATCAATTTCACCAAAAGAAGAAATTGATGTTGCAGAAGAAGGAACAACAGCATGTAAGTTCTGGGGACTAGGATCAGATGGAACAGTAAGTGCAAATAAGAGTGCAATTAAGATAATTGGTGACCATACAAATATGTATGCACAAGGATATTTTGCTTATGACTCTAAAAAGTCAGGAGGAATAACTGTATCACACTTAAGATTTGGTAAAACTCCAATAAGATCACATTATGAGATAGATCAAGCAGACTTTGTAGCATGCCATAATCAATCTTATGTGTATAATTACAATTTATTAAAAGGTCTTAGAAAAAATGGTACCTTTGTTTTAAATACAATATGGACTGAGGAAGAATTAAATGAAAAACTTCCTGCAAGTATGAAGAGATATATAGTAGAAAATAATATAGATTTTTATATTATTAATGCCATAAAAATAGCACAACAAATAGGTCTTGGTGGAAGAATTAATATGATAATGCAATCAGCTTTCTTTAAGCTTGCTAATATAATTCCACTTGAAGATGCTGTTAAATATTTAAAACAAGCAGTTGTTACATCTTATGGTAAAAAAGGCGAAAAAGTAGTAAACATGAACTACGAAGCTATAGATAAAGGCATAGAATCTTTAGTTAAAATAAATCCACCTGAAGAATGGAAAAATGCTGAAGATGATAAATTAGAAGAAAAGATGGATGTTCCTAAATTTGTTGAGGAAATATGTATTCCAATAAACAAATTAGAAGGAAATCACTTGCCTGTATCTAAATTTATAGAATATGGAGCAGAAGATGGTACATTTATGGCTGGTACAACTGCCTTTGAAAAGAGAGGAATAGCAGTTAATGTCCCAGAATGGATTCCAGAAAACTGTATTCAATGTAACCAATGTTCATTTGTATGTCCACATGCTGTTATAAGACCATTTTTAGCTACACCTCAAGAAGTTAAAAATGCACCAAGCAGCTATAAGAGCTTAAAAGCTAATGGAATTAAGGGAGATAAGGAATATTTATATACAATAGGAATAACTCCTTTAGATTGTACTGGATGTGGAAACTGTGCTCAAATTTGTCCTGCACCAGGAAAAGCATTGGTTATGAAACCTATGGATACACAAAGTGATCAAATAGAAGCTTGGAATTATGCTGTTGAAGAAGTTACTCAAAAGACAAATCCTATGAGTAAAACTACTGTTAAGGGAAGTCAATTTGAGCAACCATTACTTGAATTCTCAGGAGCATGTGCAGGTTGTGGAGAAACAGCTTATGCTAAACTTGTTACTCAATTATTTGGAGATAGAATGATGATTGCTAATGCTACAGGTTGTTCATCAATTTGGGCAGCATCAGGAGCAGCAACTGCTTATAGACCGAATTATGATGGTCATGGTCCTGCTTGGGCAAACTCTTTATTTGAAGACAATGCAGAATATGGTTTAGGAATGTATTTAGGTGTTAAAACAATTAGAGAAAGAGTTGCAGATAATATTAAGATTGCATTAGAAAGTGATATGCCTGAAAATACAAAGGCTGTATTAAAAGATTGGTTAGATCATAAGGATAGTGGAGAAGGAACAAGACAAAGAGCAGAAAACTTAACAAGAGTTTTAGAAGAAGAAAATTCTGAAATTGCAAAAGAAATTTTAAAGGATAAAGAATTCTTTGTTCATAGATCTCAATGGATATTTGGAGGAGACGGATGGGCTTACGATATTGGATATGGTGGTCTAGATCATGTTTTAGCATCAGGTGAAAATGTTAATGTTTTAGTATTTGATACAGAAATATATTCAAATACAGGTGGTCAATCATCAAAATCAACTCCAGAAGCAGCAGTAGCAAAATTTGCTGCAACAGGAAAGAGAACAAAGAAGAAAGACTTGGGATTAATGGCAATGACTTATGGCTATGTATATGTAGCGCAAGTTTGTATGGGTGCTAACTTAAATCAAACACTTAAAGCAATTGCAGAAGCAGAAGCTTATAATGGACCTTCATTAATAATAGCTTATTCAACTTGTATAAGTCATGGAATAAAGATGGGTATGTCTAATACTCCATATGAAGAAAAGAGAGCAGTTGAATCTGGATATTGGCATTTATATAGATACAATCCTGACCTAAAGGTTGCAGGAAAGAATGCATTTAGCTTAGATTCAAAAGAGCCAAATAGCAGTCTTAAAGAGTTCTTAATGGGAGAAGTAAGATATGCTTCATTAGCAAAAGCTTTCCCTGAAATAGCAGAAGAATTATTTGCTAAAACAGAAGAAGATGCTAAAGAAAGATATGAAAGATATAAAAAGTTATCTCAAGATGCTTTATTATAAGATTATTATAAAAAATATAGTTTGTTAGAATATTATTCAATATAATAATTAGTATAAGATAAGTAGACATATTATATAATATTAAGTAAAATAATACTAAGTTCTAAAATGATATGTACTACATAAGTGAAGGCAGAGATATAAATTTAAAAATAAAATAATAAATTATGAATATAGCCTTTAATATGTTCTATAGATTAACTTGCAATGCAGCAGGAAATTTTAAGAATGATTAAGGCTATATTTTTTTATTACAAAAGCTAATAATATATATCCTGAGATAAATCTTCTGATTGTATTCTTTTATAATGGTTATTGTATATATAAATTTAAAAAATGATACACTAGTATAAATTAAAGAAAAAATTATAAAATGAGTGTGTTTATATACGATACACTAAAAAGAACTATAAATTTATACCCCTAATATATTAGAAAAATATCAATAAAATAAAGAGATTAGAGAATTATTAAAAAGTTGGTATAAAACTTGCTTAGTATAATTGTACAATTAATAAATTAAATTTATTTAGGAGGAATTATTATGAAAAACATATTTTTATTCTGTGACGCAGGAATGTCAACAAGCTTATTAGTAACAAAAATGAGAGAGGTTGCTACTAAGCATAATGTAAATGTTAACATAGAAGCGCTTCCTTTTGCAAAATCTTTTGAAACATTAAATGAAAAACAAGTAGATTGTGTTCTTTTAGGGCCACAAGTAAAATTTTTACTAAAAGATATAGAAGGACTTTGTAAAGAAAAAAAAGTTCCAGTAGATGTTATAAACGCTGCTGATTATGGAACAATGAATGGTGAAAAGGTATTAAAGCAAGCAATAAAAATGATAAAAGCTAATCAATAAGATTAATAAAGAAAAGAGGGTATAAAATGAATAAGTTTGAAGCAATGTTAGAAGAAAAAGTTATTCCTATAGCTCAAAAGATATCTGCACAAAGACATTTAAGAGCTGTCCGTGATTCTTTTGCAACAATAATGACTTTCTTAATAATAGGATCTGTATTTATGATAATTGCAGATTTCCCTATACCGGGATGGGAAGATTTACAAGTGAAACTTTTTGGAGAAGGTTTCTATCAACTAATTAAAACTCCAGTAAGAGTAACTTTTGATTTTATGGCTGTTTATATAGCAGGTGCTATAGCATATAACTTATCAAAGAGATATAGAATAGATGCGTTTACAGTATCTTTAATAAGTATAGCAAGTTTCATTATATTAATGCCATTTGATAAGTATATTGAAATAGAAGGAACTTCTCACTATGTAGGAAGAATGATTGAAATTGGCAACTGGGTAGGAGCTAAAGGTATTATAGTTGCTATATTTGTAGGTATCGTAGTTACAGAAATATTTAATATATTTGTAAAGAAAAATATTTCAATTAAGATGCCTCCAAGTGTTCCAGAAGCAGTTTCAAAAGCATTCTCAGCACTTATCCCTGGATTCGTTATTATTACATTAATGCTAGTAGTTCGTACATTATTCCAAATAACTTCATATGGTTCAATATTCGATATGATTTATACAATGATAGCAGCTCCAGCGCAAGCTTTAGTTGGGAATAATATATTTGGAGCTATAGGATTAGCAGTATTATCTACTTTATTCTGGTTCTTAGGAGTTAATGCAACTTCAACATTAAATGGTGTTGTAAGACCGTTCTGGTTACAATTACAAGAAGAAAATATGGCTGCAATTCAAGCAGGACTTCAACCACCACATATTTTAACTGAACAATTCTATGATTTAGTTTACATGGGAGGAATAGGAGCAACACTTGCTGTTTGTATATTCTTAGCATTAAGAGCTAGATCAAAGCAATACAAGGAAATTGGTAAGTTATCAACAGTACCAGGTATATTCAATATTAATGAGCCAATTATGTTTGGATTACCTATGGTTTTAAATCCAATTGCATTTATTCCATTAATAGTAGCACCAGTAGTTCTTATTTGCATAAATTACTTTGCAATGAGTACTGGAATAGTACCAAAACCAAACGGAATTTACTTACCTTGGACAACTCCTCCAATAATTCAAGGATACTTAATTACTGGAAGTATAAGAGGTGCATTATTACAATTATTTGATATGTTTGTTGTTATGGGAATATGGTATCCATTTATTAAGATGATGGATAAGAAGCAATATGAATTAGAAGTAAAAGAAGCTGAAGAAGATGATGATGATTTTGATTTCTCACTATAATATAAAAGTGAGGTAATAAGTATGGATTTATTCAATAATCTAAAGTTAGAAGATGAATTTTTTAATGATTTATTTAGAATACTTAAAATAAACACAGTTAAAACTGAAAAACAAGATGATGCTCCTTTTGGGAGTGGCATAAAATCAGGATTAGAATGTATATTAGATATATGTAAAAGTTATGGCTTTAACACTACAAACTTAGATAATTACATTGGATATGCTGAATATAAAAATGAAGATAGTAAAGATTATGTAGGTGTACTTGGACATATCGATGTAGTTCCTGTTGGAGATGGATGGAATACAGATCCTTTTAATCCTGTAATAAGGGAAGGAAAGTTATATGCAAGAGGAGCATTAGATGATAAGGGGCCACTATTTGCTTCATTATATGCATTAAAGCTGTTGAAGGATTCAGATATTAAGTTATCTAAGAATGTTAGAATTATATTTGGAACTAATGAGGAATCAGGAACTGAGGATATAGATTACTACTTAGAAAGAGAAAAGCCACCAATATTATGTTTTACACCAGATGCATACTTTCCAATAGTTACTTCAGAAAAAGGAATATTAACTTTTGAGCTTACTCATAAAGTATGTCCTAGTGAAGAATACAAAATTGAATATATTAAAGGTGGTAAAAAGTCTAACATAGTCCCAGATATTTGTGAAATTAAAGTATCATTTAAAGATAGAAGCTTTTTAAATAATTTCAATAATTTAGATTTGAATAAGGCATATAATATTGAAACTCTAGAAAATGAAAATTCAATATTAGTAAAGGCTTTTGGAAAATCTGCTCATGCTAGCACTCCAGAAGAAGGAGACAATGCAGTATGCAAGATGATGGAGTATTTATATAAGACTTTGAACTTTAATGATGATTTTACAACCTTTTTAAAGGATTTTAATAATCTTATTGGAAGAGGCTATAATGGAGAAAATTTAGAAATTAATTTTGAAGATGAAGAATCAGGAAAATTAACTATGAATTTAGGTATTGTTAATGGAGATTCTGAAGAGATAAGAATGAGATTTAATGTAAGATATCCAGTAACTATTGATTTTAAGGAAATAGTTAAAAAAGTAGAAGAAAAATTAGATTTAAGTACATTAAATTTTGTAATGGGAAATCATAATTATCCATTACATTTTCCAAAAGATCATAGTCTTATAAAATGTTTAAAGAAAGCTTATGAGGAAACATTTAAGAAAGAAGCTAAACTTTTAGCTTCAGGTGGAGGAACTTATGCTAAATTAATGCCAAATACAGTAGCCTTCGGGCCTCTTAATGAAGGAGATCCTGATTTAGCTCATCAAAAAAATGAGTATATAGAAGTAAGTCAACTTAAGAAATGTATAGAAGCATATGCAAGAGCAATTTATGAATTAGCAAAATAATATAATGATAAAAATCTTAGAATGATTTTAAATTATTCTAAGATTTTTTTTATTGTTATAATTATAAATAAGGTTAATTAGAGTATAAAAGAGGAATAAGTTATAAATTAGTGTGTTAAATAGACTGGAAAATTTGCTTAGTGTATAAAATGATATTAGAATATCCAAAGAAAAGTAATACAGTTTCTTGTAGTGAATAAATATTTTATAAAAAGTAACTATAAATCAATATTTATATATTTGGCATATATATTGCTTTCTAAATATAGTAAGAAAATGTTTAAAAGTATTTATTACTTAGGAGGTATTAAAATGAATTATAGAAAAGAAAGAGATTCTATTGGTGAAAAATATGTTGAAAAGGATGCTTATTATGGAGTTCAAAGTTTAAGAGGATATGAAAACTTTAGAATAAGTGGATTAAATATAAATAAAGAATTTATAAAGAATTTAGCTATAGTAAAAAAAGCATGTGCAATCACAAATGAGAAAACTGGAGAATTAAAAAAAGAGTTAAGTAATGCAATTATTAAAGCTTGTGATGAGATATGTGATGGAAAATATTTTGATCAATTTATTATAGATCCTATTCAAGGTGGAGCAGGAACTTCAATGAATATGAATATAAATGAAATAATAGCAAATAGGGCAAATGAAATATTAGGATATAAAAAGGGTGAGTATTACCCAGTTCATCCAAATGATCATGTAAATATGGGACAATCAACAAATGATGTAATTCCTACTGCAGCTAGTATAACAGCATATGAATTATTGGTTAGATGTATAAGAAATATTAAAGTTTTGGAAACTGAATTAGATGAAAAGGCTAAGGCGTTCATTGATATTATAAAAATGGGAAGAACAGAAATGCAAGATGCAGTTCCTATAAGTTTAGGATCTGAGTTTAAGGCATTTTCACTAGCTATGGGTAGAGATGCTAAGAGGTTAGAAAAAATTAAGGACTCATTATTAACAGTGAATTTAGGGGGAACAGCTGTAGGAACAGGTATAACAGCTAATAAAGAGTATATAAAAGAAGTTACAAAAGTGTTAGCAGAATTATTTGGAGAAGATATAAATCAATCAGAAGATTTAATTGATGGAACTCAAAATCTTGATAAGTATGCTGAGATTTCATCACAGTTAAAGGTTTGTGCTGTTAATTTAAGCAAAATTTCTGGTGATTTAATATTAATGTCATCAGGACCAAGAACTGGTTTTGGAGAAATAAAATTACCTTCAAAACAAAATGGTTCTTCAATCATGCCTGGAAAGGTTAATCCAGTAATGCCAGAAGTAATGAAGCAAA
Organism: Clostridium sp. D46t1_190503_E9; assembly: GCF_015555225.1. Classification (NCBI taxonomy): domain Bacteria; kingdom Bacillati; phylum Bacillota; class Clostridia; order Eubacteriales; family Clostridiaceae; genus Clostridium; species Clostridium sp. D46t1_190503_E9. The sequence continues at coordinate 178,673 of NZ_JADNKB010000009.1, read as the reverse complement.
TAGCATTTCAAATAATGGGAAATGATTTAACAATAACCATGGCAACTCAAAGTGGACAATTGGAATTAAATGCCTTCTATCCAATAATTATGCACAATATATATGAGTCTATAATAATTTTAACAAATGGCATAGAAACTTTTATAGAAAATTGTGTTAAGGGAATCGAGGCTAATGAGATAAGATGTAATGAACTTGTAAACGGAAGTATAGGGATTGTAACAGCTTTAGCACCAGTGTTAGGATATGAAAAAGCCGCATACATTGCTAAGAAAGCCTTAAATACAGAAAGATATGTTAAGGATGTTGCCATTGAAGAATGTGATATGCAAGAAAATGAAGTAAGTAAGATATTGAACATTAAGGATATGGTGAACTTAGTAAGCTAATAAAGAGATTATATCTAAGTAGCTAGTTCTAAAAGGAATATTTTGGTTTATTTAAAAATTAAATAAATTATATGATAAATTAATAGCACCTAGTAAGAATAATTAAATCTTATTAGGTGCTTTTTATTTTGAAAATCTAAAAATTAATTCGCAATTTATAGTTTAGAGGTATCCAATTTATTAATGCAGTAAATAGTAAATGTCATTAAGAAAATAAATTCTAAGTCAGATAAATTTATATTATATGTTTTTTCAATTAAAGATTTAATTTCCATAGTTAATGGATAGTAATCTTTGTAAATAGATTTTAGTTTATTCAATGAAGGCAAAGTGGAGTAATCCATAAGGTCGATTCTATCATAAATCATATCAATATGGATGTTAAAGAAAGTTTTAAAATCACTATTAGAAAGTTTTTCATTTATCTTATCATCTAATTCTAATAGTTTAGATAATAGTTCACTATATGCTGATTGTTCAAAATTGAAATTATAATTAGCCTTATTTTCAATTACTGAATCTATATATTTAGTAAAATAATTAATAATTAAATTTGTACAATTTTCTTTATGATGTATAGCACTATCTATATTATTTATAAAATCTTTGTAGCTTGATAAAATCATATGTTTTTGTTTTAAAAATGAATGACTTGTTATCTCGGTATTTTTATCATAAATAAAGTATCCATCTACTGAATTAAGAGATTCAATAAGTAGTTTTTCTCGATCTAAAGGATTATTAAGAGCTCTCTTAATATCTAAAGGCAAATCTGGACTATTAATTTTTATATGCTTTTTATTATTTATAAAATACTCGGAATAAGCATTAGCAACAGCAAGAATAATGTCATTTTTTAATTGTCCAACATTATATGGACAATCATATGACAATAAACATAACATTGAGTTTTTTGATACAAGCACAGGTTTATCTAGCTTTATACTTTCTTCTTTAATAAAAGATTCTATTAAAGTCAATCGCTCTTCTAAAAGTCTTTCATTTAAATCAGGTAAATTTATCTTTATAGGAATTCTTCTTATAAATGTATCTAATAATGATGAATTTATATCTTTATTAGTAGCGCATATTATACGAGCGGAAGATTTAATTCTTTTAGATACTTCTCCTAATCTCTTGAAGTATCCAGTATCCATAAAGACAAATAGCATTTCTTGGCCTTCATTTGGAAGATTATGAATTTCATCTAAGAATAAAATCCCTCCGTTTGCTTCTTCTATTAATCCAGGTCTATCTTCGTTAGCGCCAGTATATGTACCTTTTTTTACTCCAAATAATTGAGCACTTAGTAATTGAGTATTACTTGAATAGTCTGAACAGTTAAAATGGATAAAGGGCATATCTTTTGTATCATCTAAAGAATTAGCATATTCATGCATAAGCTTTGCTAGCATGGATTTACCAACCCCTGTATCTCCAATTATTAAGGAGTTCATACCATTTGGAGGGTATAATATTGCAGTTTTAGCTAATTTAATTGCAGGGGCAAGTGAGGGATATAAATAACTAAGCCTATCCATAGAAGATTTTTTAGAAAAATCAGTAGCGTTGGGGTTATTAAAAAAATATTTTACTGGACGGCTATTATTTTTAAATAGTTTTCCTTTCTTTAATAATATATTTAAATCTTTACTTACATTTGAACGTTCTAAATTAAGGTATTTACTTATATCTAAAGTGGTTATACCATCACCATTATCAAGTTTTTTGACAGTATTATAAATTAAATCTACTCTTTTCATAAATGATCCCTTCTGATAAGTTTATTATTTGTATAAAAGATTTATTTAATTTGTATTATTATTATTAAAAATATTAAGTTACTGTATTAAAAGTAAGTTAAATTATTGATATATGTATCATTTTACAATACACTTATATGAAAAGGCAATTGATAATTATAATATTCTCTAAAATACCAGTTACATAAAATGTTGGCATAGATATTGCTTTTAATAATTTCATAGTTAATTGAATTGGAGGAGAGACTTATGAAATATGCAATGATAGCAACGTGGAGAATGGCAGTCGAAGGAATAACTAGTTCAGCAGAATTGTTGATAAATGGAAAATCAGCAGGAGATGCAATAGAAAATGCAATAAAAATGGTAGAAGACTTCCCTTTTTATAAATCTGTAGGGTATGGCGGATTACCAAATGAAGAGTGTGAAGTTGAGTTAGATGCAGCTTATATGGATGGTGATTCCCTTTCAATTGGTGCTATAGCTGGAATCAAAGATTTTAAGAATCCAATTAGTATAGCAAGAAAATTAAGCAATGAGCAAGTGAATTGCTTTTTACAGGGGGTAGGTGCAGAAGCATTTGCTCATAAAAATGGTTTCGAAAGAGTTAATATGCTTACAGATAGAGCAAAATTGCATTATGAAAAGAAAAGAAGAGAAATAGCAAAAGAGGGATTAAGTCCATATGATGGACATGATACAGTTGGAATGGTAGCACTTGATTCTAATAAAAAAATGGTAGCAGGAACATCAACTAGTGGTCTATTTATGAAGAAAAAAGGAAGAGTAGGGGATTCACCATTATCTGGTTCAGGTTTCTATGTAGATAGTGAAGTTGGAGGTGCTACTGCAACAGGACTTGGAGAAGATTTAATGAAGGGCTGTATATCTTATGAGATAGTAAGATTAATGAAAGAAGGGCATCATCCTCAAGAAGCAGCTGATATGGCAGTTGAAAAATTAGATAAAGAGCTTATAAGAAGAAGAGGTAAGGCTGGTGACTTATCAGTAGTAGCATTAAATAATAAAGGAGAATTTGGAGTTGCAACAAATATTGAAGGTTTCTCATTCTCATTAGTTACAGAAGATTTAGAGCCAACAGTTTATGTGTGTAATAAACAAGAAAATGGCAAAACTACTTATGAAGTAGCAAGTCAAGAGTGGTTAGATGCATATTTAAAAAGAATTAAATCGCCTATAACATTTGACTAATATAAGGAGTAAATTTATGAATATATATGAAGCTTGTGTTGGAAATTACAATGATGCTGTTAGAGCTGAAGCTTTAGGAGCTAATAGAATAGAGCTTTGTGATAACCTTTTAGAAGACGGAACTACACCTAGTTTTGGAACAATTAAAAAGGCTGTAAAAAATTTAAATATTCCAGTAATGGTTATTATAAGACCAAGAGGTGGAAACTTCGAGTACTCTGAAGATGAAGCTGATATCATGATACAAGATATTAAAGTATGTAAAGATTTAGGTGCATACGGTGTAGTAATAGGAGCCTTAAAAGGAAATACAATAGACCTAGACTTAACTAAAAAAATGGTAGAAGAGGCTAAGCCAATGAAAGTAACATTCCATATGGCCTTTGATAGTATTGATGATAAAAAATCTGCAATTGATGATTTAGTAAAGCTTGGAGTAGATAGAATATTAACTAAGGGTGGATGTGAAAATGCTTTAGCTGGTAAAGATAAGCTTAAAGAGTTAGTTGACTATGCTAAAGATAGAATAATAATTATGCCTGGAAAGGGTGTTAATAAAGATAATAGAGATTATATCTTAGAATATACTGGAGCTAAAGAAATTCATGGGACTAAAGTTGTTTAGTGTTAGCTAAAAGAAAGAAGGGGGATATATTTGAATATATATGAGGAATCTTTAAAGTATCATAAACAAGCAAAAGGTAAGTTTGAAATAACTTCAAGGGTATCTATAGAAAATGAAAAAGATTTAAGCTTAGCATATACTCCTGGTGTTGCAGAACCTTGTAGAGAAATACATAAAGATCCAGAAGCTGCATATGTGTACACAAGAAAGTGGAATACAGTAGCTGTTGTATCTGATGGTACTGCAGTTTTAGGCTTAGGAGATATTGGACCTTTAGCAGCATTACCAGTAATGGAAGGGAAAAGTATATTATTTAAAAACTTTGCTGATGTAGATGCATTTCCATTAGTATTAGATACAAAGGATACAGATGAAATAGTTGAAACAATAGTTAGAATAGCACCTACTTTAGGTGGAGTAAATCTTGAAGATATATCAGCACCAAGATGTTTTGAAATAGAAAAAAGGCTAAAAGAGAAGTTAGATATACCAGTATTTCATGATGATCAGCATGGTACAGCAATAGTTGTTTTAGCAGCTTTAATAAATTCATTAAAAATAGTAAATAAAAAATTAGAGGATTTAAAAGTTGTTGTTAATGGAGATGGGTCAGCAGGTAGTGCTATTACTAGATTATTATTATCATCAGGAATAAGAAATTTGATAGTTTGTGGCAAAGATGGAGCAATATATAGAGGCATGAACTATCATAATGAATCAATAAAAGAATTAGCGGATAAGACTAATCCTAATAATGAAAAAGGGATGTTAAGTGAAGTTATTAATGGAGCAGATTTATTTATTGGCGTATCAGTTGGAAATGTTTTAACTAAGGACATGGTATCAAAAATGAATAAAGATTCTATAGTATTTGCTATGGCAAATCCTATTCCAGAGATTTTCCCAGAAGAGGCAAAAGAAGCTGGAGCAAGAATAGTTGGGACAGGAAGATCAGATTATTCAAATCAAATAAATAATGTATTAGCTTTCCCAGGAATATTTAGGGGAGCACTAGATGTTAGGGCAAAAGAAATAAATGAAGAGATGAAAATTGCAGCTGCTTATGCTATAGCAAATTTTGTTTCAATAGAAGAGTTAAGTGAAGAAAAAATTCTTCCAAAGGCATTTGAAAAAGGTATTGGGGCAGCAGTAGCAGAGGCTGTAAAAAAATCAGCAGTAGAAACTAAAGTAGCAAAAGTATTAAAAGTGCAAAAATAGATAAATAGTGGAGGATGGAATAAATGGATAATTTAGAATTAGTATCATTTCAATTAATTAGTAATGTAGGAGAAGCAAGATCAGCTTTATTTGAAGCTATGAGAGCTGCAAGAGAAGAATGCTTTGAAGAAGCAGATAAATTAGTAATGGATGCTGAAGATTCATTAATAAAAGCACATGAATCACATAGTTCTCTAATCATGCAAGAAGCATCAGGAGATAAAGTGCAAATATCATTACTTTTAATGCATGCAGAAGATCAATTAATGACAACAGAACTTTTAAAAGGAATGGCAAAGGAAGTTATTTTAACTCATAAAAAGTATTCAAACAAATAATAATTGAATATGAAGTTAAGTTTTTATAAAATCTCATTATTAATGAAAAGCATATGATTGAGAAATTACACTAAATTTAAATAATTTAATTAAGGAGACTATAGTAAGTAAACCAGGAAATAATTTGACTTACTATAGTCTCTTATATTATTAAAGAGAATATCTTACTAAGAACTGATATTATATTTTTGAATTTGAAGTAGGAAATCTAATTTATTTAACCTTTGTAATAATTGTAATAATAGCTGTACCATTTAATGGATTCAAGGTGCCTATGTTTATTCCTTTTGTTAATTCATTTTCAGAAAAATATATAGGCTCTTCTTCACCATTAATATAACTGCCAGATTGAAATTCAAGTTTATCGGATATAACATCTTTAAATATAACATTGTCTGCAGAGGTATTACTATTATTGGCTAGTGTGATAGTATAGGTTAATAAGTCACCAGGAAAAACGGATTCTTTATCGGCTGACTTCTTAAAATTAATATAAGGGACAACTGCTGTTGTTAAAAAATAGTCCTCAACTTCTCCGTCAATGGCAGGGGTGTAAGTAGTTAATGATCTTGGATCTTCATCATCCCTTTGTATATTTTTCGGAAGAGATAATTCTTCAGTAGTTAAGCGTAAGCGTATATATGTGTTGTCATAGATAGTAGAATATCCAGTAGGCCTTGTAAATTCAACAGAAACTATTTGTGGAGTTGAACTGCTAGGTACGTCATATACAGAGGCTTCACTTAGGCTAAATATACCATCAGTATTAAAATCTAGCCAAGCGTATAATTTGGCTGGGTAAAGAGTGTTATTATAGCATTTTACATCTATTGCATATTTAGTTGAAGAGTTATTTATATATGGTAGAGGATAAGATATACCATCATTATCAATAACTGTTGCTCCAATAATGGCATCTGGTTCAGAGTACACAATATTTCCGATGTAAATATCTTTAGAAATAGCATGCTTTGGACCATTACTGGACTCATAGGATTTATAGGAAGCTGTATTTAATTCAGATGTCTCTGGAGCATTTCCATAATCATATGAACATTCTGCTTCGGAACAATTTGCACCATCTCCATTTGTTGGAATAGGAGTTATTGTTGATATTAGAACTAGAGTTTTGATATCTGTATCATTAAGATTTACTTCATATACTTTTCCTGTGCCAGAAGATAAATAAATAAAGCCTGTATCATAACCATATATTTTTGCCATTGTTCTAGAGTCTTGAGAAGAATAATCTGTTATTGCAGTAATATCTGTTTCTAATAAATTACCAGTTAGTGTATTATTTGCTAGGTTTACATCGATTTCTATAATTTTATCAATATCTGCATAAGAATTTAAATCTTTATCAACATAAGAATATAACTTTTTAGTTGTATTATTAAATACCCAATCTGCTATTGTATAACTTCCATTAGTATAAGAAGATGAACCAAAATTGAGCATTTTCATTGAATTTATATACAAATAATTTAGACTTGTTGGATTTAGATTAATTGTATAAAAGTACCTAGATGAGATGCTAGGAGCGTTAATAAATGCGATATAATATATTCCATTATTATCAAATGACCCAATACTCATACTTACTGGTGCCCATGAATTATTAGTAGTACTGTTTATAATTGTATTAATTTTACTTATATTATAATCACCATCTATTCTATATAATCCTGTAGCAGGCATAGTAGCAGAAGGTGAAGTCATTGAATAGAGTATATTTTCTTTAATATTATAGCCTAAAGCATTCAATCTTTCAGGGTACTTTGCAACTGCTTGATTTTTACCATTATGAATATCTAATTCAATAAGTTCAGAATAAGTAGTATTATTAGGGTTAGTTACTAGAAATCCCTTGCAATGACATCTGACTTTTTTATATATGCTATGGCCAAAATATACAGTCATACTTGCATTATAATTAGCGGTAAAAATAAATTTTCTTGGGGTAGTAGAAGTAGTTGAATACCAAATGTCATTAGTTAATTTAGGTTGCTGAGCTATGAAAGAATTAAAATATTCTTTAGAGTAATTACCACTTATATTTTCACATGTCTCATAAATTGTATATTTGTTTCCATATTCTAAGTTGCTAAATGTAGTATATCCAGTTTCATTAGTTTGTTGAGATATGCAAGTTCCATCGCTAGATTTAAGTGTTACATATATACCTGATAATCCAATATCTGTGGATTCGAATGTACCAGATTTATTTACATCATTAAAAACATAAACTATTAAATTCATTGTTACACCATCCTATAAATGTAAATAATTTATATAATTTTTACTATGATACTTTAGAAAGTAATTTAAAATTTATATATCTTTAAGTAAAAATAGCTGAATGAATTGTTCTTTTGATATAATTGCCGCAAGGATCAAAGCAATGAAAATCTACTTCGATGAAAGAGATTACTTTAGGAGGTATAAAGCTTTGTTTCATCAAAGTTATAAATGAAAATCTTAAACTAGAATTAAGATTTATATAAGGTATAAAACAAGTTAATTCATTTGAAATAAGGGTTTTCTTTTTATCAATACAAAAGCTATTATATAAATACTTAGAATTACGAGGTATAAATATTTTTATTTTTACATCATATAAAGGGAAATTATTATTATTAAAAAGTTTATAGATGTTACAATATTGACAGCAACAGCATATGTTTTGGAGGCAGCATTTGTAACAACTATCAAGATTAATATTTAAGGGATAAACTATTGTTTTAACATCATTAGTAGGAATATTGTATTCTTTATATGAAGATGTTTTTTTATTATAAATTTTATAATTTATATAAGCTTGATTAGTTAATATAGATTTTTCTTTCAAAATACTACCTCCTTTAAATTAAATTGTGCAATTATGACTTCCGGTTATTGTTGCAGTTAACTTCTTTCCAGGTTTAATACTAAGGTTAGTAGTCAATGTTCCTGACTCATCTTTTTCTGAAATAGTTAATGTATGGGTATTAGAGTCATATTCAGCATTATATTGATCTGTGGTAAGTTGTGTACCATCATTTATAATAACTATCTTAGATAAATCAGGAGTAAAGTTATCAGGTAAATTATCAACAATGCTTACATCTGTCGCAACTTGATCACCAGTATTTTCAAATTCTAGATTATAAGAATAAGTTTGTCCACACAAAATTGAATCAGGGCCTGTTTTGGTTGCTGTCACAGTAGTCTCAGTATAATATAAAGTTATATCAACTGGATTAGATTCTGTACCTGCTTGGCTTGGATCTTCTGCATAATTTACTAGAGCTTTATTAGATAAAAGAGTCCCAATTGGAATATCATTATTAAAAATTAATGCATAATGAAGTTCAAGTGTTGATTCAGCTGCCAAAGATGGAACTGTTATTTTAATTTCGTTGATTCCAGTTGCTTCATTTGGATAAGTTGAATTTTCAGTATCATAAGTAAAAGATTGATCTACATATGATACATCATCTAGCGTTACTTTATCTTGAATAACTAGATTGGTAAAATCAGTTGAGCTATGATTTACTAATAAAATGTCATATATAACTGTACGATCTTTTCCTACGGTTCCTGTATCTTTAATTACTCCATCTTGCACAGTATATGCTTTTTTAGTTACGGCTAATAATGGTTCTACATAAGTTGTAACAGGATAACTGCTTGAAGTAGTATTATTATAATTAATTGTGGCCTGATTTGTAATAATATTTGCCATAGATAAGCTCCCTTCTAAGTGTGTTTTTAAGCTAAATATAATTTAGTATATTCATTGTAAGAAAAAAGAGTTACTTTAGGTTAAAAAATGACATATTATATCAAATGATAGTATTTAAATTGTGAAGTTGTAGGGAAATAACTTTTATACTAACCTAAGATGATTCAGTAAAATATAAATTTATATAAAAAGTATAAAAAATAAATATTAATCTTATGTTGCTTTTGCAGGTTAAAAATTTCTAAAAAAATTCATCTTTATGTATATTTAAATATTAGATAAAAATTTATATTTGAACTAAAAAAATTCCTATAAGCAAGGAAAATCAATGCTTTAAAAGGGGCTCGCGAAACGCGAGCCCCTTTAGAATAATAAGAAATTAACTGTTCTAAGGCAATAAATCTTACTTAAAATTGAATAAATAAAATTCTAAACAAAATATATTTCTACGATAGAATTATTTTAAAATATATTATTAATAACTTTATTCAATACCTCACCAATAGAATCATTAATAACTAAATTAGCTTTTCTGTCAGCAGAAGTAGAGGTTTTATTAATTAAAACAAGATTTTTACCTCTAAAGTAATCTATAAGTCCAGCAGCAGGATAAACAACAAGAGAAGTTCCACCTATGATTAAAGTATCTGCTTCAGAAATTGCTTTAATCGAACCTCTAATTACATTATCATCTAAGCCTTCTTCATATAAAACCACATCAGGCTTAACTCTTCCACCACATTTAGTACAAATAGGCACACCTGTAGATTCTAGTATAAACTTTTCATCATAAAATGCATTACAACTACTACAGTAATTTCTTAAAACAGACCCATGTAATTCAAAAACATTCTTGCTTCCAGCAGCTTGATGAAGTCCATCTATATTTTGAGTTATAACTGCTTTTAATTTCCCCATTTCTTCAAGCTTAGCTAATGCAATATGAGCTTTATTAGGCTTAGCTTCAGGATAAATTAGCTTTGCTTTATAAAAGTTAAAAAACTCTTCAGGATATCTGATATAAAAGCTATGAGAAACTAATTGTTCAGGAGTAAAAGTTATATTAAGCTTTTCATTAAAAAGACCGTTAGAACTTCTGAAGTCGGGGATTCCTGATTCAGTGCTCACCCCAGCTCCTCCAAAGAAAACTATATTATTACTTTCCTTAAGTATTTGAGATAGTTTATCTATTTTATTTTCCATTAAATCATCTCCAATGTTATTTAGATTAATTATAACATACTAGAATTAAATCAAAAACGCAAATTCCATTTATTGCAAGATTAAGGTGAGGATGATAAGATAAAAATAAAAAAGTATACAGTGTATTTATAAACAATGTATATTGAGATTTTGAGTTAGTGGGGGATAATAGTGATGATAAGTATATATGATTGGTTTGGATATGAAGTTCCAATTGAGGATAGATACAAACTAATAAAAGCAGCAGGTTTTGATGGCGTGTTACTATGGTGGAGTAATGGATTTGGACGTGGAGCTGATTATCGAGATGGTGTGCAGTATGCTAGAAATGCAGGATTGATTATAGAAAATATTCATACGCCTGTGCAAGAACAAAATAAGCTTTCACTTGATAATTTGGATGGAGAAGGGCTAATTAAGTGTTATTTACAATGCATTAAAGATTGTGCAGAATTTGATATACCAACTATGGTAGTACACTTGCCTGACGATAAATATCCAATTAATGAATTAGGAATGGAAAGAATTAAAAGAATAGTGGAAAAGGCAGAGAAACTTAACATTAATGTTGCTATGGAAAACTTGAGGAATATTGATAACGTGACTCGTGTACTAGATCCTATTGATTCCAATAAAATAGGATTCTGTTATGATAGTTGCCATCATGAAAATTATTATAGTGAAAGAGATTTGTTAGGTAAATATGGAAAACGTTTAATGGCAATGCATCTTCATGATAATGGAGGAGTTAGAGGTCAACATCAGCTACCGTTTGATGGGAATATAAATTGGGAGAGAGTTATGGGGGAAATAGAAGGAAGTGGTTATAAGGGCGCAACTACTTTAGAGCCTATGAATTGGGGATATGAGTATCTATCAATGCAAGAGTTTCTTAGTAATGCATATAAAAAAGCAAAGAAATTAGAAGAAAAGAGAATTGGATAAAAACAATTTTAAAAGTTGCTTTGATTTCCATTTTAAAGTATGTTACATTGATTGTAGACCGGTCATATTTTAGAGAGGTAAGTGATTTTATGGAAATGAAGTTTGAAATTTTACCATCTTATAGTATTGCGTATATAAGGCAAGTTGGGCCTTATGGAGAAGATAATATGCAAGTAATGGAGGAAATAAAAACTTTGCTAGAAATGAAAATTTACTTGATGACGAGGCCATAGTTCTTGGATTACACAGGACAACCCTGAAGAAACTAAATCGGAAAAGTGCAGATATAATACATGGTTAGAAATTTTAGATGATATTAAAATAAATGATGAGCATATAAAAATGGGAAAAACAAGTGGGGGCAAATATGCTGTTTGTACTATAGATCATAAAGTAGAAGCAGTCCAAAGAGCATGGAATGAAATATTTTCTGTATTGTTTAATCGAGGTTATCAAATAGATATTTCAAGACCTATAATTGAAAGATATGCTTATAAAATGCTGAAGAATCATAAATGTGAAATTTGTGTTCCTATAAATTAAAGTTAAAATATAGAATATTAAAAAGTGCCTGATAGAAGGCACTTTTTCTTTTAATAATTAGTAAATGGTATTTTAAGGAAGAACATATTTTAGGGATATTCCTTTTATTGTAAGTTAAGGTTCATTATGTTATAATTCAGATAATTTTAAATTAGTATGGATATGTAATGAAGAATAATATGCTTCATTAATAAAGAATTACTATAAAGAACAAGTATCTATATAATCAATATTTTGAAGGAGAAAACAAAAATGACAAATAAAGAGTTATTAGCTATAGCAATGCAACAGTCAGCTATAGATGAAAATTGTGAACCAGAGGATTTTTGTAAAAGTGAAAATAAAGTTGTTATATCATCTGTAAATGAAGATGCTAGAAAATATTTGGATTTACCTTTTTATTGTAATTTAGTTTCTTATGGAAATAATATTGTGGCATCAGTAGATTCGGAAATTGCTGAAATTGTAGAAAGCTATATTAATAGATTTCCTATTGAACATTGTTTTGAAACTCCTAATATGTATGTCCTTAATGATGAACTATATAAAAGAGGAATGCAAATATGTTTTATGGCAGAATATTTTTTACCTGATATGAATGAAATTAAGAATTTAAAATGTGATTATGAAATGAAGATTTTAAATCAAAATGATTTTCAAAACTTATATACAGCAGAGTGGAGCAATGCTTTATGCAAAAAGCGTAAGCACTTAGATATTCTAGGAGTAGGAGCTTATGATGGAGATAAGTTAGTTGGGTTAGCAGGATGTTCTGCTGATTGCGATACAATGTGGCAAATTGGTATAGATGTATTACCTGATTATCGTAGGAAAGGAATTGCATCTGCGTTGACTAGTAAATTGGCGCTAGAAGTAATCAAAAGAGATAAAGTTCCTTTCTATTGTGCAGCTTGGTCTAATATTAAATCTGTTAGGAATGCAATGAAGAGTGGTTTTAGACCAGCATGGGTTGAAATGACTGCAAAAAGTATTAGTTTTGTTGCTGAAATGAATAAATAGATGAGCCAATTATGATATCCACAGATTATAAGAGAAATTTTTAGTTGATATAGTATGCTATATGAAAAATATTAGGTGGACAAAATTGAGCAAGCATAACTAGGAATTATAAATTTCAATACCTTACAATGAAAATAAGAGGTGAGAAAAAGATGGATTGCATTCAAAGTATTCAAAAAGCTATTGATTATATGGAAAATTATATTTTAGAAGATATTAATTATGAAGATGTAGCAAGGCATGTTTATATGTCAAACTATCATTTTCATAGGTTATTTAGCATGATTACAGGAATAACAGCTAACGAATATATAAGAAAGCGTAAGTTATCTATGGCTGGACAAGAAATTTCAATGTCAGATGCTAAAGTTTTAGATATTTCATTAAAGTATGGATATGACTCTCCAGAGAGTTTTTCAAAAGCATTTATGAGATTTCATGGAGTAACACCCAATATAGCTAGACGTTCTGGAATGGAATTAAAATCTTTTAATCGCCTTGTAATAAAAATTTCATTGGAAGGTGGAACAGTAATGGATTATAAGATTGTAAAAAAAGAAAGTTTTAAACTATTAGCAAAAGTAAAAGAATTTAAAGTTGAGTCAATTTCAGAAGATGATAACGAAGATATACCTAATTTCTGGAATGAATGTTCTAATAATGGAGTGTTTGATGTATTAAAGAGTAATACATCAAAGCATGATATTTATGGTGTATGTAAGCCTATATCTAAAGAAAGTGAATATTTTGGTTATGGAATTGCTATGAAATATGATGGTGGTAATATTCCAGAAGGATTTGCAGTATGGAGTGTAGAACCGACATTGTGGGGAGTTTTTAAATGTATAGGTGAAAATGGAGAATGTATAGGTGAAACGTGGAATAGAATATTTAATGAATTTTTGCCAAGTTCAGAATATACCATGTTAGATGATATTGATTTTGAATTTTACAAAGAAGAGAATAATACAAATTGTTTTTGTGAAATATGGATACCTGTTGAGAAGAAGTAAATAAAGTGGAGCTGGCGCATACTAACTATTTTATATTAAATGTATTTTTGCGACAGCTCCATTCAATTTTTATAGTTAAATCAGTTTTTGCTATATTATAAAAGTGCTAACAACACAAAATTATATGGATAAAAATGTATATTTGCGTGATATAATTATATAAATATATTATAGAAAAATAATATATTAGTGTATAAAAGGATGGTGGGGAATTATATGAAAAATAAAGAAAAGACATTATTATGTTTAACATGCTTTCTAGGAGGAGTTGTAGCTGGTTATTTAATTGCACCAATTAAGAAGGGAATTTATTTTGGAAATAACTGTGGCAATCATGTTAGAAGTATTGAGGAATTAAAAGAAGTAATGGATAACAGCATAGAAGAAAATGAGAATACAAAATAAATATATTATAATATACGCAGGAGATAAATAGATATGGATAAAGTTATAATTATTGGATGTGGGGGAAGTGGTAAATCTACATTAGCTAGAAACTTATCTAAGAAAATTAATTTACCAGTTGTTCATCTTGATAAGATATTTTGGAAAGAAGGATGGGTAAATATATCAAGGGAAGAGTTTAATACGTTACTTAAAGAAGAATTAAAAAAAGATAAATGGATAATAGAGGGCAACTATGATAGAACAATAAAGGAAAGATTAAGAATGTGTGACACTGTAATCTATTTAGATTATTCAAGAATAACTTGTCTATTTGGTGTTATTAAAAGAGTTTTATCTAGTTACGGTAAAGTTCGTCCAGATATGGCAGATGGGTGCCCTGAAAGATTTGATTTAGAATTTTTAAAGTGGATATGGAATTTTAATAAGGAACATAGAGATAAGTTTTACAATATTCTTCAAGAAGAAAAAGACAAGCAGATATACATATTTAAAAATAGAAAAGAATGCAACGAATTCGTAAAAAACTTATAAAGAAGAATAAAAAAAACTCAGCATATAGCTGAGTTTTTTATATAAATTCTTTTACTTTTTCACTTTTTAATTCTTTTATTTCCTTAAGCATGTATTCCTTCCAATCACCATTTTCAATATAAATAGCTTCATCTTGGAATTTTGTATCTATATCCTTATTATAGAAATAAGAGTAACAATCTTCAAAGCTTTCATCATCAGTTAATTTAACTTTTACAACTTTTCTTGAGTATTCATTATTTGGATTTCCTTCACCTAAGAAGCCTTCCATCTCATCCATAGGTTTAAGTGTTGAATCATAATTTATAAGCTCAACAACTTCACCTACTATAGTGCTTTTTCCAGGTAATACGGCAGGATATCCCTTGTAAGGCATATGATATAATTCAAAGCCGCTTATTTCAGCAGGTCTTATAGAATTTATCTTTCCTTTTAAATAAAGATCATAGTTAAAAAAGCCTTCTCTTAAACTACCATATACGAAGATATTTAGTTTTTTACTCATTAGCAAATAGCTCCGCCTACAGCTTTTATATCTGATGAATTTTCTATGATAGCTTTGATACTAAATTCTAATCCTTTAGATATATCTTCAATAGACATGGATGGCATATTAGGCTTTGTAGTTACTTGAGCTGGAATATAAGGAACGTGTATAAATCCACCTCTTATATTTGGATACTTTTTATCAATTAAATATAATATCCCATACATAACATGATTGCATACAAAAGTTCCAGCTGTATTAGATACAGAAGCTGGTATCCCATTGTCCACCATTTCTTTAACCATTGACTTTATAGGAAGGTTTGAGAAGTAAGCAGCTTCACCGTCTTCAAAAATAGATATATCAATTGGCTGATTACCTTCATTATCTTTTATTCTTGCATCATCTATATTAATTGCAACTCTTTCAGGAGTAACTCCAAATCTTCCACCAGCTTGTCCAACGGATATAACAACATCAGGATTATGTTTTATTATATTTTCTTCAATTGTTTCTAGAGATTTTCTAAATACAGTTGGAATTTCTAATTTTATTATTTCATTATCTAAAATGGTATCAGGTAATTTTTTTACAGCTTCTAATGCTGGATTTATATTTTCTCCACCAAATGGGTCAAACCCTGTAATTAATATTTTCATTTAAAAAGCCTCCTTTTAAAAGTTAAAATGCTAAGAAGTACATAAGTGGTATATGAATTGCAAGTAATACAATTGCAAATACAGCTTGAGCCTTTATAACAGCATTCTTATCTTTAGTTTCTAATAAAGCTACTGGCAAAACATTAAAGTTTGCAGCCATAGGTGTTAGTAATGTGCCGCAGAAACCAGCAGTCATAGCTAATGTTGATGCAATTATAGGATTTCCACCTTGAGCAAATACAAAAGGTACTCCTATACCAACTGTTATAACTGAAAATGCTGCATAGGCATTTCCCATAATTGCTGTAAATATAGCCATTCCTATACAATAAGCACTTATTCCAAGGAGTATGTTTCCTTCAGGAATAACGCTTGAAATCATATTTGATATAATATCGCCAACACCAGCAGCAGTAAATAAGGTTCCAAGAGCAGCTAGAAGTTGAGGTAATATTGCAGTAGCACCTACAGATTGAAATGTTCTGTTACTATCTTCAACAAATTCATTAGGTTTAGCCTTTGTTATTATGAATGTTGAGATTAAAGCAACCATTGCAGCAATACCAATAGCAGTTACCCCTGAAATTGGTGTAAATTGGGCAATAACTAAAGCAACTAAGGCTATAATCAATGATGGAATAAATATTTTTATTCCTATTTCATTTGCTTTTAAGTTTGCAAAAGTTGTATCTAATTGCTTGATTGTTCCAATGTTTATTTGATTAAATGCAGCTAATATACCTATAACAACAATAAGTAATCCAGTTATAATTGAAGGAAGTGCTTCACCTAATATAAATATAACTCCAAGTATTCCCCAAAAAAGAGCAGTACCGTACTTAGTTTTATGATTTTTATCTTTTAATGTAAACATCATAGTAAGTAGGAAGAATAAGCCTACTATGATATAGAATATTTCCAATAATGTATTTGAAAAAGTATTAATATCCATAAAGTTTACCTACCTATTTTTATATTTTTTAGCAAGTTTTTTGTCTAGATAATAGTTTTGAATAACTCCTAAAATGAAAGCTATTATAGCAATTGGAATTGAGGCTTTAGCAATTTGTAACGTGTCAACATTATATCCTAAAGTTTCTAGAGTACCTGCTATAAGTAGAACACCTGAGTTTGCTAAAAATACATTTTGTCCAAAGAAGTTACCATAGTTATCAGCTGCAGCAGCGTGAGCTTTTATTAAGTCTTCATCTTCTTCATCTAATTCGCCATATTTTGAAATTGCAGCTCCTTGAGCCATTGGATTAATTAGAGGTCTTACAAACTGAGGATGTCCACCAAGTTTAACAGCCATTGCAATAGATATTTCTCTAATAAATAAATATCCAGATATAATTTTCCCAGTAGATAAGCCCTTTACATTTTTTATAAGCATTGTTGCTTTTTCTTTTAATCCATATCTTTCACATATTCCTATAATAGGAAGAGTCAGTAAAAATAAAGACATTTCTCTTTTTTGAACAAAGGTTTGTCCTAAAGTGGTAAGGATTTCTGAAAAGCTCATACCAGAAACTAATCCAGTTACTAATCCAGATGCAATTACAACAGCAATAGTATTAAATTTTAATGCAAGTCCTATAATTATTATTAATATTCCTATTAAAGCCATGTTTATCGAATCCTTTCGAAATTTGTAATCAATTATTTTTTTAATAATTATACAATCAAATTCGTATAAAATCCATAGAAAAATTTGATAATTAATATTTAATAATGATATAAAATTAATAAATATACAGTAAAAATTATGAATGTTAACAAAATGTTAATAAATTCATTTTGAAATTTGTATAAGTAAAATAGGGATTAATACTAAGGTATCGATAGGATTACTAAGAGAGATGACTGCAGTTAAAATTCTAAAGAAGTAGTAATATTTAAGAATTTGTAAAATATTATTGAATTTTAATAATAAGGATGATTTTATTATTTATTTTACATATAAAAGTAGAATAAAAAAATAGTATGAATAGATTTTTGAAATCTACATACTATCTTGTGTATTTATAAAATTTTATTATAAGCTAGTACAATAAATTAAGAAAAATAGAAAAGATGTTAATAATAAAATAATTGACAAATCTATTCTTAAAGAACTTGCATTTTTAGTGTTATTTTCCAAAGTATCACCTCATTTAATTTATATCCAAGTTTATGAAGATTTAAACATATGGGAGAAAATTAATTTAATAATAAAGTATAAAACCATTTTAAACTTTTTTTAAAACATCATAACTAATAAGATAACATAAGAATTGGAATTATTGTGGGGGATGGAGCATATAGTATTAAGTAAGCATGCTGATATAATTAAAAATTATAAATCATAGAAAGAACAAGAAAATATAAGATTTTCACAGTTGGTAAATGATTACAAGGTGTAATTGTCTAAAAGAAAAAAATTCAATTTATAATGAGGTTAGTGTTTTATTTATAAATTATTTATAATAATAAAGTAACAAGGAGTTGGTTTTATGAGTAGACAAACTAAAGATTTGAATCAATATAAGTTACTAAATAGTATAATTAACAAATTAATAGAAAAAAATAAAATGATAAAAAATTAAAAAAACATTTACATTTAAATTTAAATATGATATTATAATTACATAATTAAATACGTAGTGTGTTACTGGTTATGCAGGCAAGGACTAAGAATATTATAGATATAGCTATATCTATAAGGTTTTGGTCCTTTTTTTATTTTTTTTTATACTATTTTTAAAATTATTCATAACTAAATAAATATATGGCAATAATAAGTTGGAAGTAACACATACTACTGTAGTAATTTATTTTATTATATAAATTAAGGAGGAATTATAAGATGCTACAACAATTACAAAGAATCGGTAAAGCTATCATGCTTCCAATAGCAGCTTTACCAATTGCAGGGATTTTACTAGGCGTTGGTGGTGCTTTATTAGGTATATCAGGATTATCTAATCCACCAGCAGTATATCAACCATTAATAGCATTTGTTAATATTCCTGTAGTTACAGCAATATTAACAATAATGAAAAACGTAGGGGATATTATATTTGGAAACCTACCTTTACTATTTGCAGTAGGTGTTGCGGTTGGACTTGCTAAAAAAGATAAGGGAACTGCAGGATTAGCTTCAATATTTGGTTTCATAGTTATGAACCAAGTTATATCTTCAATGTTAGCATTAGGATTAACTCAATTAGGAGTAGTTACTCCAGATGCAGTTGGTGAATATGGTACTTATGTTACTACTAACTTAGGTATATTTACATTAAATATGTCAGTGTTTGGTGGTATCATCACAGGTATAGTTACAGCAATATTACACAATAAATATCATACAATACAATTACCACAAGTTATTGGATTCTTCTCAGGATCAAGATTTGTACCAATAGTAACTTCTTTAGCTATGGCAATAGTTGGTGCTTTATTAGCATTTATTTGGCCAGTAGTTCAAAATGGTATAGGAGTGCTTTCAGAATTAGTTAGAAATGCAGGTGCTATCGGAACATTCTTCTATGGAGTTATTGAAAGAGCATTAATTCCATTTGGATTACACCACGTATTCTATACACCATTCTGGTATGGTTCATTCGTTGAAGGACAAATATTAGTAGATGGTGCATGGCAAACAGTTGCAGGAGCTAATACAGCTTACTTTGCTCAATTATCAAGCATGAGTAGCTTAGTTGGAGCTTCAACAGCAGATATGTCAACAGTAGTTGCAGGTACTACAAGATTTATGGCTGGTAAATTCCCATTCATGATGTTTGGTCTTCCAGCAGCAGCTTTAGCTATGTATAAGACAGCAGCTCCAAGCAAGAAAAAAGCTGTTGGTTCATTATTAGCATCAGCTGCAGTTACAGCATTACTTACTGGTATTACTGAACCAATCGAATTTACATTCTTATTCGTTGCACCAGTATTATATGGAGTTCACTGTGTATTAGCTGGTTTATCATTCATGTTAATGGATATACTTAATGTATTTATTGGTATGACATTCTCAGGTGGATTAATAGACTTTACATTATTCGGATTATTACCAGCAGGAGCAGGAGTTCCTACTCATTGGTTAAGATTAATATTAGTTGGTATAGTTTATGCAGTAGTTTACTACTTCTTATTCTTATTCTTAATTAAGAAGTTTAACTTAAAGACTCCAGGTAGAGATGAAAGCGAAGAAGAAGTTAAGCTTTATTCAAAAGCTGATTATCAAGAAAAAGCAGGTATTCCTCAAGCTGATATAAATGAAAAGTCTGGCAACAAGAAAGCTGGAAAGAACAATGAAATAGTTGAAAAAGCTCCAGCAGTTTTAGCAGCTTTAGGTGGAGAAGAAAATATAGTTAGCGTTGATGCTTGTATAACTAGATTAAGAGTTGAAGTTAAAGATAAAGCTAACGTAAATAAAGATGAATTAAAAGCTTTAGGTGCAGCTGGTGTAGTTGAAGTTGGTAACGGAATTCAAGCTATATTTGGTGCTAAAGCAGATGCATACAAGAATGAAATTAAAAACATCTTAGATATAGATTAATATTTAGTGTATATAGTTTTTAATTAAAATATAAAATCGTTAATTCTTATAAATAGAATTAACGATTTTTTTTATTTATAGAAAAAAATTAACATAGTAAATTTAAATAAATACGTAATCTTTTAAAAAATATACTTAATTTAGGTATTAGACATTTTAGGAAATAAATGTTAAATTAAATATGTAAATGTTATGTTTATTTAGAGTTTGAAATTTTAAATTGTACATATGAATATTATAAAGTTTTTAGAAAAAAATAGATTTAATTAGTATTTTAGACTTAACTTTAAAGTAAGAGGTGATTAAAATGAAAAGATTTAAATTAATTATTATTACAATCACAGTAATTCTTTTAGGAGCAATATATGCCATATATATTAATGAGTCTAAATTTAAGTTTGATGCTGCAACAGTAACATCGTCATCTAATGCGGACCTCTCTTTTGCTGTTTTAGGAGATGTTCATGAAAATATTAATCACCTTCAAGAAGCTATTAATGACTTATACACTATAAATCCTAAGATGGATGCATTGGTATTAAATGGTGATGCTGTTGATCAGGGCTTAGATGAACAATATAATTCAATGCAAAACACTTTAAATAAAAATAAGGATTTGTTACCAGAAATAATTATAAAAAATATAGGGAACCATGAATTTTTTGATTATAATATTGAAACAAATTCTAATGAGCAGGTTCAAAGCTTTATAAATAAATATTTGAAATTCTCAGGAGAAGAAAAAGTATATCATGATAAATGGGTGAATGGATATCATTTTATATCATTAGGGTCTGAAGATGGTAATTCTGAAACTATAAATTCAGTAACGGCCTCTATATCTGATGAACAATTAGAATGGTTTAAGGAAAAGTTAGCTGAGAATTATAAAAAAGGAAAACCGATATTTGTATTTCTTCACCAACACTTAGATTATGGAGAAAATTCATGGATTGGAACTAATAAAAGTGAAGAAATTAAACAGATATTATCTCAATATCCGGAAGTGATAATGTTTGCCTCTCATACTCATAGCAATTTAAATGAAAATAGTTTAGTTTTAAATAAACCTTTTACTATAGTAAATACAGGTGCAGTCCATTACACCATTATACCAGATTCAAATGAAGAAAAAGGCTACAAAAGAGAAACTGATTATATTAAAGGCGTTTATGTTGAGGTAAATGGTAATAATGTTACTGTTAAAGGAAGAGATATAAAGGAAAAACAATGGATATTTAGCACAGAAATATCAAATTAATATATTTACATATTAATAAATTAGTTTAAAAATAAATCTTTTGTTAGATATGTATAAGTTTAATTATGTCTAGGTAAATCTTTGGAGTAGGCAAACTTGTATATATCTATTTTTTTATCTAAAACGAATAATATATTATAATAGTATAAAGGGGGAAGAGAATATGGACATAGCTATAATAGGTTTTGGTGGAGTTAGTAAGGCTTTAATAAAACTATTAAATGATAAAAAGAAATATTTATACAATCTAGGAATTGATATAAAGGTTAAATATATAATAAAAAGTAATGGTGGAATTTATAATAATTTAGGAATAAATTTAAAAGAAATTATAAACAATAATTACAATTTAAATATTGAAGACTTTGAATTTAAGGAAGATATAAATATTAATACAATAATAAAAAATAAAGATATAGATATACTTGTAGAATTGACTAGTACTAATATAGAAACAGGTGAACCTGGTTTAACTCATATAAGTTTAGCCTTAAAAAACTCTATTAATGTAGTAACAGGGAATAAGGGGCCAATACTGTTACAATATAACAACTTAAAAAGGTTAGCCGACAAAAATAATGTAAAGCTTGGTATAGGATGTACAACTGGTGGAGCACTTCCATCTATAAATGTTGGAACATTTGATATAGCTGGAGCAGAAGTATTAGCAATTGAAGGGATATTAAACGGGACAAGTAATTATATTTTAACTGAAATGTATGAAAATGAAGTTGATTATAGTGAAGCATTGAACAAAGTAATATGTTTAGGAATAGCAGAAGCAAATTATAAGTTAGATGTAGAGGGATATGATACTGCATCAAAAATTTTAATATTAGCCAATGTTATTATGAATTCTTGCTTAACCATTGATGATATTGAAATAGAAGGAATAAGTTCGTTAGGTAAACACTTAATAATAAATGAAAAGAATAAAGATAATAAAATTAAGTTAATAGGGCGAGTATATAAAGAAAATAATAAAATAAAAGCATACGTAAAACCTGAGATAATAGATAAAAGTCATCCTTTATATTTTGTAGATGGTAAAAATAAAGGTGTGCTTTATAAGACTGATACTTTAGGGGACATTAGTGTAATTGGTGGTGCATCAGGAACAACAAATGCAGCTGCATCTATATTAAGAGACATAATAAATATAAATTGCTAATATAAGGGATACGATAAACTAGATATGTTCCATAAGATAAATAGCTGTGCAGGCATTGAATATTTAGTGAAGCTAGCTGAACTTAGTATAAAAATCGTAAAGTTAATAAATGTCATTAAGTTTAATTCGCAAAATATAATAAAGTAGCTAAAAATATATTTAGGAGAGAATTATGAATAAAGAAGAAAAGAGAGTTTTAAGAAATAAAATTTTAGAAATAAGAGATTCACTAGATAACAGTAAAAAAGAGATAATGGATACTAAGATATTTAATGAGTTAATAAATACAGAACTATATAAAAAAGCTAGTAATATATTTATTTACATAAGTTTTAGCAATGAAATAAATACAATAAATATAATAGAAAAGGCTTTTGAAGATAGAAAGAACGTTTTTATTCCCAAAGTATATAAAGATGAGAAATCTATGAAGGCAATAAAATTAAATTCTTTTGATGAGTTAAAGAAAAACTCAATGGGAATTTTAGAACCAATAGATGATTCTGATTATATTGAAAAAGAAAATATAGATTTAATAGTAGTACCTGGGGTTGTTTTTGATAATGAGTGTAACAGAATAGGATATGGTGGAGGATATTACGATAGATATTTAAATGAGATAAAATCTAAAGAAAATAAGATAGCATTAGCATATGATTTACAAGTAGTTGATAAAATAGAATGTGAAGCACATGATATTAAAGTAGACTATATAATCACGAATACTAGAATTATAAAAAATACAAATAATGGTTGAAAATTGGAAAATGTAGTGTATAATATATTATAATTGAATAAAAAAGACTTTATTAAGAATGGTGGAGGGACTGGCCCTGTGAAGCCTAGCAACCTACTGAGTATAAAATTATTTATAAATTAGTGTGGTGCTAAATCCTGCAAGCTGATGCTTGGCAAATGAGGTGTTTCATTAATCGTATTAGTGAATAGTTTAGTATATTTAGGTTGCTTCTTATTTTGAAGTAACTTTTTTTATTTTATAAAAAGCAATAAGCAATAATATTAAAAGGGGGATTTCAATATGGTAGGAAAGTGGAAAAAGGGAACAATATGTATTCAAGGAGGATATATACCAAAGGCTGGGGAACCTAGGGTATTACCAATATTTCAAAGTGCAACTTATAAGTATGATGATCCAGATAACTTAGAAAATCTATTTAACTTAGAAGCAGAGGGGCATTTATATAGTAGAATATCTAATCCTACAGTTTGTGCATTGGAAGAGAAGTTTGCTAAACTTCAAGGAGGAGTTGGAGCAGTAGCTGCATCCTCAGGGCAAGCTGCAGTATTATATTCAATATTAAATATATGTAAGGTTGGGGATCATATAATATCAGCATCATCTTTATATGGTGGAACAGTTAATTTATTTACAGTTAATCTTAAAAAAATGGGGATAGAGGTAACATTTGTTGACCCAGAAGCAAGTAAAGAAGAAATTATTTCATGTGCAAATGAAAATACTAAAGCAATATATGGGGAGACAATTGGTAATCCAGGACTAAATATATTAGATTTTGAGAAGTTTTCAGAGGTCGCAAAGGAATTAAAGATTCCATTTATAGTGGATAATACTGTAGGAACCCCATACTTATGCAATCCATTTGACCATGGAGCAAATATTGTAGTACATTCAACTACAAAATATGCAGATGGACATGCGCAAAGCATTGGAGGAATAGTAGTTGATGGAGGAAACTTTGATTGGGCAAATGGAAATTTTGAAGAATTTACATTACCAGATCCAAGTTATCATGGATTAAAATATGTAGAATCATTTGGAAATGCAGCATATATAACAAAGCTAAGAGTTACATTAGGACGAGATATTGGGGCATGTCAAAGTCCATTTAATGCTTATTTAACTAATTTAGGGTTAGAAACTCTTCATTTAAGAATGGAAAGACATTCACAAAATGCTTTAGAGTTAGCAAAATGGTTAGAAAAACATCCTAAAATAAATTGGGTTAACTATCCATATCTTGAAACTAGCTCACAATACGATAGAGCAAAAAAGTATTTAAATGGTGGAGGAAGTGGATTATTAACTTTTGGAATAAAGGGAGATATAGAGGCAGCAAAGAAATTTACAAAATCATTAAATTTAGTAGCATTAGTAGTCACTTTAGGAGATGTTAGAAGCTGTATTTTACATCCAGCAACCACTACACATAGTCAATTATCGAAGGAAGAACAAATAGCAAGTGGAGTAACACCAGATTTAATGAGAGTTTCAATTGGAGTTGAGGATATAAGAGATATAATTGCAGATTTTGAACAGGCACTAGATTCAATTAACGGTTAATAATAAATAATTAAAGATTTAATAAGTAATAATATTTTTGTTAAAAGCTACTATTTTAAATTGATTTTAGAAAATAGTAGCTTTTAATTATTAGTTTTAGTTTTTAGAATAATATGCAAATTAAATAAAATATATTAAGTGGAAATATGTTAAAATATACTTGGGTATAATAAATATTAGTAGGTAATCAATTATATAGCGAGTTCATTAAAAGTATGACTTGTATTTTAGGTATATAAATATTATTTATAGTTGCTTGTAGAAATGTGATAGGTGAAAAAAGAAGGGCATTTTAATAATAAATGGAATTTAGTTTCTTAAGATAAGATAGAAAATGAAACTAATAACAAAAATAATGACCAAGCGGTAAATAATGACCAAGCTATAAATTATAAATAATGATAATTATATTAGAAAGTAAAATAAACAAGCTTATATAGATGAAGTAAAGCAAATTGAAATTAGACATAAAAAAGTCAAGCCACAGATTATGGGTTGGAAGATTAAATAATTGCTTAATGATATGGGAGAAAGAGTTTGATAGAAAGCATTAAGGAAAGATATTATGAGTTAGTTAATTAATAGATAAAATAATATTTATACAGGAGGAGTGGAAATGAATATTTTAATTGGTATATTAATACCATTTTTAGGAACGTCTCTAGGTGCGGCGTGTGTTTATACAATGAAAAAAGA
Organism: Clostridium sp. D46t1_190503_E9; assembly: GCF_015555225.1. NCBI lineage: Bacteria > Bacillati > Bacillota > Clostridia > Eubacteriales > Clostridiaceae > Clostridium > Clostridium sp. D46t1_190503_E9. The sequence goes on along the minus strand of NZ_JADNKB010000009.1, from coordinate 152,598 downwards.
AATGAATAAAATGGTTAATAAAATACTTCTTGGTTTTGCATCAGGAGTTATGATGGCAGCAGCTGTATGGTCATTAATTATACCTTCTATAGATATGTCTCAAGGCATGGGGAAATTATCGTTTATTCCGGCAGCAGTAGGAGTACTTGCAGGAATTTTATTTTTATATTCTTTGGATAAAATAATTCCACATATGCACGTAGATAGTAGAAATGAAGAAGGAACAAAGAAATATAAATTAAGTAAAACTACAAAACTTGTACTGTCAGTAGTAATTCATAATATTCCAGAGGGGATGGCAATAGGAATTGTTTTTGCAGCAGTTATGAATCAAGGGGGAGGGATAACTCTTGCATCAGCACTTGCTCTTTCTATAGGAATAGCAATTCAAAACTTTCCAGAAGGGGCAATAATATCAATGCCGCTTAAAAGTGAAGGATTAAGTAAAAATAAATCTTTTATTTATGGGGTTTTATCTGGAATAGTAGAACCAATAGCAGCAGTACTTACAATAATATTTTCAAGTGTTATTACTCCAATGATGCCATATCTTCTTTCATTTGCTGCAGGAGCTATGATTTTTGTTGTGGTAGAGGAATTAATACCAGAAGCAGCAGAAGATAATTTTTCGGATATTAGTGCAATAGCTTTTTCTATAGGATTTGTAATTATGATGATTTTAGATGTAGCATTATCCTAATTTAAGAAAAGGATAAATTATAGAATAAAAATGAAAGTTTTGTATTAAAGTTTACAAGTTTAGTTAGCTTTTTATCTGTATTATGGATTGTGATATTATCCATAAGATTTAAATTAAGTAGAGTATATTTTGGCTTGTAAATAAATAATTTAATATTTGCTGTTGTTCATTATTTAAAGATTAATAGGGATAATTGCAAAGAAACTCTTTATAAAATATAATAGAACATGATAATTAAGACTTAGTAAACTAATTTACATTGATGTAAGGAGTGTATTTATGTTTAATAAAGAGGAACTTCAAATTCTTAATGAAGCTTTAAAGATGTATGAAGAAAAAACTACGAAGCAATTAGAATCTAGTGCTAATAATAAGGATAAGATGGTTGCTTATAATAGAAAGCAAAAGAAAATATGGTTACTTCAAAATAAGATGAAAAAGCTTATTGAAGAAAATAAGTAAAAGCCTTTTAGTAAAGGCTTTTTTTATTTTTATATAAAGTGATTTATCAGTTTAAAAATAGTAATATGATTATAAGATGTATTTTATATAAATAAATATGATATTTATGGTTGGGAGAGGATATTATGACTGAAAAGGAAAAGATGCTAAGGGGAGATTGGTATGTTTCTTTAGGAGATGAATTGTTTAATGATAGACAACATGCTAATGAAATTATGTTTGAATACAATTCACTACATCCAAAGGAGGTTGAAAAGAGAATGGACTTACTTAGAGGATTATTTGGTTATGCACCGAAAGAGTTCTTCATAGAGCAACCTTTTAGATGTGCTTATGGCTACAATATCTATTGGGGAGAAAATTCATTTGCAAATTACAATTGTACAATATTAGATTGTGGCAGAGTAACTATAGGAAAAAATGTTATGATTGGGCCTAATGTAAATATATTTACAGCTAATCATGCACTTTCACCTAAGGAGAGAATGGAAAATTTAGAATATGCGGACCCAGTAGAAATATGTGATGGAGTATGGATAGGAGGGGGAAGTACTATTAATCCAGGTGTAAGAATTGGAGAAAATTCAGTTATTGGATCTGGTAGTGTTGTAACTAAGAGTATTCCAGATAATGTACTAGCGGTTGGTAACCCATGTAGAGTTATAAGGGAATTAGACAAGGAGTAGTGATTCATAAAAAATATAAATATGAGAGATAGTTTATAGGAAATATAATAAAAATATGCAATGAAAGAATATTAAGTGAATAAAAGAAGTTCATAACTAAAAAATCATTATAAATAAAGAGAATCCTGAAAAATTTAAAATTTTTCAGGATTCTCTTCTAAAAACATTTAATTTCTAAAAATCCGACCAGAGGATTTTTTTTCACCATTCTACATTCTATATTATAAATTATACATTGATTATTTATCTTTATTAGCTATTTCAAGAATTAATCTGTTCTTTAATTCAGAAACTGAAATTGCACCTTCTTCTCCGTTCTTTCTGCTTCTTACTGAAGCTTCATTGTTAGCAGCTTCTTTTTCACCAACAACTAGGATGTAAGGTATTCTTTCAAGTCTAGCTTCTCTAATCTTATAACCGATTTTTTCTGCTCTATAGTCTGCAGAAATTCTTATTCCTGAATTTTTGAAGTCTTTAACTATTGATTCAGCATAGTCATTATATTTATCAGAAATAGGAAGAACTATTGCTTGAGTTGGAGCAAGCCAAGTTGGGAATGCACCAGCATATTTTTCAATAAGCATAGCTAAAGTTCTTTCATAACATCCAATTGATGATCTATGAATTATATATGGACGTTTTTTGTTACCATCTTTGTCTATATAAGTCATATCAAATCTTTCTGCAAGAGCAAAGTCAATTTGGATAGTTATTATTGTATCTTCTTTTCCATGAACATTCTTAAATTGGATATCAAGCTTTGGTCCATAGAATGCAGCTTCACCTTCAGCTTCAACATAATCAATTCCAAGGTGATCTAAGATACCTTTCATTAATACTTGAGTTTCTTCCCAAGCTTCTGGATTGTTTATATATTTATCAGTATTGTTTGGATCCCACTTAGAGAATCTAAATGATATATCTCCATCTATTCCTAAAGTAGACATTATATGATTTATTAATTCAACACAGCCCTTAAATTCTTCTTCAACTTGATCTGGTCTACAAACAATGTGTCCATCTGATAAAGTAAATTGTCTTATACGAATTAATCCATGCATTTCTCCAGATGCTTCATTTCTATATAAAGTAGAAGTTTCAGCATATCTTATAGGTAATTCTCTATAAGAGTGTTGTTCTGCATTATAAATTGTGTATTGGAAAGGACAAGTCATTGGTCTTAATGCCATGATTTCTGGGTCTTTTTCCTCGTCACCTAAAACAAACATACCATCTTTATAGTGATCCCAGTGTCCTGAAACTTTAAATAAGTCATTCTTAGACATTGAAGGAGTTTTTGTAAATACATAGCCTCTCTTTTCTTCTTCATCTTCAACCCATCTTTGTAGAAGTTGAACAATCTTAGCACCCTTAGGCATTATAAGAGGTAAACCTTGGCCTACTTTTTCATCAGTAGTGAAGATTTTAAGTTCTCTACCTAACTTATTATGGTCTCTCTTTTTAGCTTCTTCTAAAGCTTCTAAATGAGCATCCAAATCAGTTTTCTTTAAGAATGCAGTTCCATATACTCTTGAAAGCATTTTGTTCTTTTCATCACCTTTCCAGTAAGCACCTGCACTTCTAAGAAGCTTAATAGCTTTAACTGGTTTTAAAGAAATTAGGTGAGGACCAGCGCATAAATCTACAAAGTCACCCATTTTATAGAATGAAATAACTTCATCTTCTCCTAAATCATTAATTAATTCAACCTTATATGGTTCGTTAGCATCTTCCATAAGCTTTATAGCTTCAGCTCTTGGTAATTCAAATCTTTCAATTGAAGGATTTTCTTTTACTATTTTTCTCATTTCATCTTCTATTTTTACTAAATCATCAGAACTAAATGAGTTTTCTACATCAAAATCATAGTAGAAACCATCATTTATAGCAGGTCCTATAGCTAATTTAGCATTTGGATATAATCTTTTAACTGCATAAGCTAAAACGTGAGATACACTGTGTCTTAATGCATCTTTTCCTTCTTGTGAGTCAAATGTGCAAATAGCAAGTTCGCTATCTTCATTTACTGTATAACGTAAGTCAACAACCTTTCCATTAATTATTCCACAGCAAGCATTTCTAGCTAAGCCTTCACTAATTGATTTAGCTATATCTAAAACAGAAATACCAGCTTCAAATTCTTTTACTGATCCATCTTTTAAAGTAATTTTAATCATACTTATTACTCCCTCCGTAATTTAATTTAAAATAAAAAAACTCTCATCCCTTCTATGATAAATAGAAGGGACGAGAGTAAAAGTTCTAAACTTCCCGCGGTTCCACCCTTAATTGTCTATAATAAGACCTCTTAATATATCGTAACGTGATATTAAACGGACTTTATTAGAGTCACTCAGAGGTGGTCTTCAACTAGATTCAAATAAGATAATTTCACCAAGCTTATCTCTCTCTGAAAATGAAATTTAGTTTACTCTTCTCTTCAACGTATTAAAATATTTATAAATAATATTATAGTTATCTAATTAGTTAATGTCAATATAAAGAGATAATTAAAATAATTTACTTAAACTGGGGAAATAATAGGTTGAAATTATGAGAAAAAAGAAGAAAAATAGTAAGAATATTATAAAAATATATGGATGAATATGTATCTTTATGATAAAATAGTGATAATAAATTTAAAATATTTGAATTTATTTTAAAATTGTAAAATTAAATAGGCAAACTTAAAGAAATTTAAGGACGCAAAGCTATAGGGACTAAGGTGTATAACTATGTCAGCCAGTTGCCAAAGAGTACATTATACTTTTTGTTTCAAAGCTTAATTTTAAATATTACTTATTTTATTATAATAAATATTTAAAATTAAGATGTGTAAAGCTGCTCTTTTAGAGTAGCTTTTTTTAATGTACGTCTAAGGCTAGAATAAAACTAATCAGGGGGTAAATTATGAACAAGAAAAAAATAGCGGCTATAGTAGCAGCGGCATTGATAACTAATTTCTCTTCTCCAGCATTAGGGGTTTTAGCAGATGAGTTATCAAGAAATCAAACTTTAATAACAGAAGGAGCATCTATTAATGGATCGGCTCAAGCTATTATAAGTAAATTTAACTTATATAATAGCAATAATATTGAGGCTTATAATGAAGTATTCAAAATGGATAATCAAAATATTATATCTATAACTAATAATGGTGGTAGATATGCTAACTCAACTATTGATAAAGCTATAGATGGAGATTTTAATACACATTGGGAAACAGGAAAACCAAATACTTCTGAATTTGTCAATGAAGTAGTAGTTAAATTAAATGAAGTGACAACCTTAAACAGAATAGTATATGCAGCAAGGCAGTCATCAACTAAAGGTAAAGGTTTTGCTAAGGAAGTAGAAATATATGCATCTCTTACTGATGAAGAAGATGACTTTAGGCTAGTGAGTAGTGGAGAATATGCAGGTTCCACTGGAGATATAGTAGAGATTAAGTTTAATCCAACTGAATTTAAGAGAATAAAATTTAAGTTCAAAAAAGCGGATCAAAATTGGGCTTCAGCATCAGAATTTATGTTTTATAAACAAGATGTGGTAAGTGATAAAATGAAGAATTTATTTACTGACGATACAATGAGTCAAGTAAGTGAAGAGTTTAGTAATATAGAAAAGATAAGTGAGTTAGAAGAAGAAGCAAAAAATCATCCATTATATAGTCAATTCAAAGAGGATATAGAAAATGCAAAGTTAATTGTAGAAAATAAAGAAGTCAACTATATTGATGCTAAGGTATCTAAATTTAAGGATATGAATAGTGAGACACTTCCAATATATGACGACATTTATAAAGTGACTTCAAATAAAATAAAGTCAATAACTACAAATGGTGGTCAATATGCAGATAATTCAATAGATAAAGCAATTGATGGTGATGTAAATACAAAGTGGCATTCTGGAAAACAAAATAGTACAACCTTTACTAACGAAGTAATAATTGAGCTAAATGAACTGACGAAATTAAATAGAATAGTATATACTGCTCCTCGTGGATCTAATAGAGGGTTTGCAGAACAATTTGATATTTATGCATCAAGAACTTCTAAGGGCGATACATTTGAACTAGTATCTAGTGGTTCATCTAAAGTAACACAGGATTCTATAGAAATAAGGTTTAATCCTACTGAGTTTAGAAGAGTTAAATTTGTATTTAAAAAAGGATATGAGAATTGGGCTTGTGCTGCTGAGATTGGTTTATATACTCAAGATGAAATAGCAGAAAAAATAGATAGATTATTCACTGATGATACAATGAGCATTGTGAGTGAAGAATTTAATACATTAGAAAAAGTACAAGCATTAGAGGAAGAGGCTAAAAGTCATCCGTTTTATGAAGATTTTAAAGAGCATTTAGAAGATGCAAAAATGCTTTTACAAGAAAATCAAATTGAAGCTACAAAAGCAATTACAAAACAATTTAAATATTATTCTAACGAAGAATATTCAAATTTATTTAAAATGGACAATGAAAATATAAAGAGTATCCGTAATAATGCAGGTAATTATGGAAGTGCAGTAATAACAAATGCTGTTGACGGTAATTTAGATACATATTGGGAAACAAATAAATCAAATACGAATGATTTTACAAATGAAGTGGAAGTAGAATTTAAAGAAGCTGTTGAATTAAATAGAGTGGTTTATGGAGCAAGAAAGTCTGATAATAAGGGATTTGCTAAGGAATTTGAGATATATGCTTCTACAACATCCAAAGGAGATACTTATCAACTTGTAGCAACTGGAAGTCATAATAAAGTATCTGGATTAGTTGAGGCAAAATTTAATCCAACAGAATTTAAAAGAATAAAATTTAAATTTAAAAATTCGGATCAAAATTGGGCTACATTATCAGAAATAGCATTCTATAAACAAGATGTAGTAAGTGATAAAGTTGATAAGTTATTTACTAATGGATTAATGAATGAATTGTCAGAGGAATTTAATAGTATAGAAAAAATAAATGCATTTAAAGAAAGTGCAAAGAATCACCCTTTATATGAAGATTTTAAAGCTGATATAGAATTAGCTGAATCATTAATAGATAATCCAAGACAAGAATATGTTTTTGAATTGGAAATGAGAGGGGACTCTGTAATTGAGTCAGTGAAGAGAAAGATGTGGAGATTCCAAGATTGGCAAGTAACTGGATTATCCGCTAGGGCCGGAGATAAAATAAATGTATATGTTGATGTAGCAAAAGGAGAACCTACTCCAGTGTTACTATATAAACAATCATTAACACAACATGGGGGAGCAATAAGTTTTCAATTGCAACCTGGGAAAAATGAAATAACTATACCCGAAGTAAGTTATGAAAGTAATGGAATACCACAGAATGTTATTCAAGGTGGAGGGTTATATTTTACAAATTACAAAAGTAATAGTCAAACAAAAGCGCCAAAAGTAAGAATAGAAGGTGCAAGTAAGTACCCTGTATTTATCTTAGGAAAATCAGATGAAGCTGAAGTAATGAAAGAATTAGAAGAATATGTTGCTAAGATTAATGCAGATCCGGAGACTACTCCAAATATTTTTGCAGTTAGCTCTAATAAGTCACTAAGTTTTGTACAAGCTACTTATGCATTAAATTGGTATAACCAAAATAATAAAACTCCAAGATATACAGCAGAAGAATGGGATAGATATATATCTGATGCAATGAGATTTTGGGGATTTGATAATTCAAAGGAAATACATTCAGATTTTAACTTTAGGATAATGCCTATGGTTAAAAATCTTACTGGTGGAGCATTCATGAATGCAGCAAATGGTGTTATAGGGATAAGACCAGGTAACCAAAATGCTATACTTGGAGCAGCTAGAGGATGGGGAGTAGCTCATGAGCTAGGTCATAACTTTGATACAAATGGAAGAACTATAGTAGAAGTTACAAATAATATGATGCCACTATTCTTTGAATCACAATTTAAAACTAAAACAAGAATAAGTGAACAAAATATATGGGAAAATAACACTTATCCTAAGGTGTGTTTAGAGGACTATTCTAATAACCAATTATATGATACTGCTAATAGTACACATCTAGCTCAATTAGCTCCATTATGGCAGTTATATTTATATGATAATACTTTTTATGGAAAATTTGAGCAGCAATATAGAGAAAAGGACTTTAGAAATCAAAATAGGGAAGATATTTATAAATCATGGGTTGTAGCAGCATCAGATGCTATGAAATTAGATTTATCTGAATTCTTCGCTAGACACGGTATACGTATTGGTTCTGATGTTAAACAAGAACTATCAAAATATCCAAAGCCTGATAAGAAGATTTATTATTTAAATGATTTAGCAATGAATTATAAGGGAGATGGATTTACAGGAAGTGAAAAGGTATCCATAGCTAAGAGTCTATCGGGTGAAAACATGAAACTTTCTTTCTCAATAGATAAAGAGAATAAAGAAAATTTATTAGGATATGAAATACTAAAGGATGGTGAAATAATAGGATTCACTTCTACGAATACTTTTGTGGATACTAATACAGATATAACTAAGAATGCTAAATACGAAGTAGTACCTTATGATATTAATTTAGGTACAAGTGATTCTGTGTCAATAGAATCATTTTCACCTAGCATAAATATTCAACAAAACAAGATAACTCTAGAGTTAGGGGAAGAGTTCAATCCTCTAGATTATATAAAAGTATTAAGCTATGAAGGAAATGATATAATTTCTAATCTTGAAGTTGAACATAATGTAGATACTAGCCAAAAGGGAATATATAAAGTTAAATATACCGTAAGTGATGAAGGTATATCAGTAGAAAAGATTGTAGAAGTTGAAGTGGTAAGTGATTATGAGTATATATCTGATTCAGAGTGGTCATCTGTAGAAACACAATGGGGAACTCCAAGAAGAAATTCTAATATAAAAGGTCGAGTAAATGGGGAAGTAAAAGATTTTGAAAAAGGTTTTGGAATACATGCAAATGGTACAATAATTTATGATTTATCAGGTAAAGACTATGATAAATTTGAAGCTTTACTAGGGATTGATGCAGGAATATCACCACAAAATAATTCTAGTATAAAATTTGAAATACAAGGTGATGGTAAAGTTCTAGCTACTACAGAAGTTTTAAAACATGCTGATAATATGGCATATATAAATGTACCAGTTAAAGGTGTGGAGCAATTAGTAATAAAAGTTACTGATGCTGGAAATGGAAATACTTCAGATCATGCAGTAATAGCTAACCCTAAATTAACTACAAACAATGCTAAGCCTATTATAACTGCTAGTGATAAAGTATATAAAATAGGTGAAGCTGTAGACTTTAATGAAGGTATTAGTGCAGTGGATGCAGAAGATGGAGATTTAACTTCTAATATAGAAATAATATCGAATTCATATGAAGAAGGAAAAGTAGGAAGATTTGAAGCTATATATAGGGTAACAGATAGTGATAACAATACTACAGAAAAGAAATCATATATTACAGTATATGAAGATTACACAATAGTTAAATCAAAATATGGACAATATGATAATTTAAGTGAATACAACGAGCAATTTAAGATACCAGTAGCTTCAATAACTAATAATGGAGGAAGATACTCAAGTAGTCTTATAGATTATGCAATAGATAATAATCGTAATACACATTGGGAAACTGGAACGCCAAATAGTAGTTCATTTAAAAATGAAGTTATTTTTGACCTAGGTGAAACAACAGAAATAAGTAGAATGGCATATGCAGCAAGAAATGGTGGAAAAGGATTCGCTAGAATGTTTGAAGTTTATGTATCTACTGAAGCAGAAGGTGATGATTTTATACTAGCTGGTAAAGGTGAATATCGTGGTAATGTTAATGATGTTGTAGAATTTAAAATAGCTAAAACAAGTGCAAGAAGAGTAAAATTTAAGTTCATAGAAGCTAACCAGGATTGGGCTAGTATTGGAGAAATGTCTTTCTATAAGGAAGATATATTATCAGATAAGATAGAGAATTTATTTACTGATAACACGAAAACAGATGTTAGTGAAAGTTATAATACTTTAGAAAAGGTACAAGCTCTTAGAGAAGAGGTAAAAGACCATCCAGCAGTTAACTTGTTTGAAGAAGAGTTAAAGAAAGCTGAAGATATTATAATAGCTAAGTTCCCTATACTAAATGTAGAAGATATAACTTATGTTAAGTTAAATAGTGAATTTGATTTATCTTCAGGAGTTACAGCAAATGATCAAGAAGATGGTGATATAACTAGTTATGTTACAGTTAATAAAAACAGTTTCAATATAAATAAAACAGGTAAATATACATTAACTTATACAGTAGAAGATAGTGATGGTAATGTAGCAACTAAAGATAGAGATATCGTGGTATATAGTGAAAGCACATATTTATCCGATTTAGAGTGGGAATCAGCAGTATCTGGATGGAGGACTGTGAATAAAGATTCAGCAGTTAATTCAAGCAATAAAATAAAGCTTAAGGTTAATGGCGAGGTAAGAGAGTTTGATAAAGGTATAGGTGCTGCAACAAATGCTGAGATAATATATGAATTAGATGGGAATTATAGCAACTTCTCAACATATGTGGGTACTGATAAAAATTATAATGATAATAGAACTACAATAATATTTAGGATATTTGCAGATGGTGAGGAAGTTTATACCTCTGATGTAATAAGGAAAGATAGTGAAGCAGAGTTTGTAAATCTAGATGTAACTGGAGTAACAGAGCTTAAATTAGTAGCAGATGATGCTGATGGTAGTGGTCTTGGAGATTTTGCTTCTTGGGCAGATACTAAACTATATACAACAAATGCAAAACCAAAATTAACTATTCCAAAATCAATATCAACTAAAGTTGGTCAAGAAATAGATTTAAATCAGGAGTATAGCGCAATAGATTCAGAAGATGGAGATTTAACTTCTAATGTTGAAGTAACTGGTGAAGTAAACTTTAATAAGCCTGGAAAATATCCAATAAATTATAAAGTTATAGATAGTGATGGCAATGAGGTAGTTAAAACAAGAAATATAGCAGTAGTAAACATGGAAGACTATAAGTATTTAACAGAATATGATTGGAAATCTGCAAATTCAGGTTGGGGAACAGTTAGAAAAGATAATTCTGTAAGCAACAATAGATTAACTTTGACCAATGAAGAGGGACAATCTATTTCATACGATAGAGGAATAGGTACACATGCTACATCTACAATAATATATGATTTGAGTGATAAAGACTATGATTACTTTACTTCTTTTGTTGGGGTAGATAGAGCAATGTATGGAAGTGTTGGATCAATAAGTTTTGAAGTGTATGTAGATGGTGAAAAGAAATTTGATAGTGGATTAATGAACTCTAGAGCTCCTCAAAAATATGTGGAAATAGATATAAATGGGGCAAAAGAATTAAAACTTGTAGTAAAAGATGGTGGTAACGGAATTGCTTCAGATCACGCTACATGGGGAGATGCTAAGCTTCATTATGCAAACTCAGAATCTATAGATTATACAGAACTTTCTAAATCAGTTGAAAGTGCTAATGATATAGATAGAGAAGTTTATACTGAAGAAAGCTTAAGTATATTAGACCAAGCAATAGTAAAAGCAACAGAAATGATAGAAAATAAAGGGGTTACTTATCAAGAGATTCAATCAATGTTAGCTGAATTGAAAGATGCAGTTGATAATTTAGAAAGAATAGATTTAAATAAAATTATTGAAATTGAAGATAAGTATTTAAAACAAGATATTCAAAAGGCTCTTGGATTAAGCGGAGATATAACTTTAGGAGATATGTATAATCTTAGGTCTCTAAATTGCAGTAGCAGAAGAGTTACAAATTTAAAAGGGTTAGAATATGCTAAAAATTTAGAAGAACTTAATATAGAGCAAAATGAAGTAAGAGATTTATCACCTTTAAAGACATTAAAAAATCTTAGAGTGATAAATGCTAGACTGCAAATAATTGAAGCTGGAATGGCTACTGTAGAAAATAATAGACTTACACTTAAAGAAAGAGTAGTATCTAGAAATGGGGAGTTGTTGAACCCTAAAGAAATTATGGTGGGTACTGAAAAAGTAGATGTGGAAAATTCTATAGATGAAAATGGAAATATATCGATAGATACGTCTAAACTAAAAGTGGGGCTTTGTGGTATTTATATAACTTATGAAAATCAAGAAGATAACCATGAAGTTGGAGTACTTTATCTATTTAATGTATATTAATAGAAACAAAGTAGAAAAAATACGCGAAATGATAAGGCGGTAAAGCAAGAATATAAATTAGTAATCACTAAGAACTTTTGTATATTAAGGGCTTAGTGATTATTAAATTTATTAAAAGAATTAAAAAGATTATTAATCAATAATAATAACAAAATTTTACAGTGTATATTGATTTAGAATATAATATTTTATATAATATTAATATAAGGTATGCAGATGTGGCGGAATTGGCAGACGCACTAGACTTAGGATCTAGCGCCATTGGCGTGGGGGTTCGACTCCCTTCATCTGCACCACTTTAATATTTAAAATTATATGCGGAAGTGACTCAATGGTAGAGTGTCACCTTGCCAAGGTGAAAGTTGCGGGTTCGAATCCCGTCTTCCGCTCCAAAAGCTTTTTAAGAACATAATATGGTTTTTGAAGAGCTTTTTATTTGGAGTTTATTAAGAATGCTATTTTAACATAAGAGAAAGCTCTTAAATAACTATAGTTATCAAGTTCTGATTGATAGTATAGTATTTAAGAGCTTTTTATATTATATAAATCTAATTTAATTAAATAAATAAATTTAGTAAATCTATGCAATAAATAGCTAGTAGCTTGAATATAAAAGAATGTTTTAGCTAATATTAATACTATGGAAAAGACGTTCCAATTCAAGCTCTTGAAGCATAGCATGTGAATAGAGTTTACCTCCCATGAGGTTTTTAATTATCTCTTCTTTAGAATATCCTTCTTTAAATAATTTAAGTTTTTTAATTAATTTTTTTAAAGAAGAATGAGACATTCCTAAAAGAGTATAAAGTTCCTTAGCAGTATAGTAATCTTTGGGTAATAATTTATAAAGTTTATCTTGTAATTCTAGCTTATACCTCAAATCAGTTTCTATACAGTTGTGAGGACCGTTTTTTCCTCTATGGTGGTAGTTACAAAGATATTTATAATTTAACTTAATATCGTAGCCACCTTCGTGTTTATGAACTATATGATGAATATCCGCTGTTGCTCCACAAATTTCACAGTGGTACAAAGTCATGCCTCCTTTTTATATCTTTAATAATATTATATATATTTTTGGCTGAATATTCTATAGTATTATGAGCTTTAAATAATGAATAAATAATAGATTCATTTTATATAAAATAAAGTGGTATATTTTTACTTACAATAGGAATAAAATTATATTAAGAATATTATGAATTAAAAATGTTTAAATTTACTTTGTTATATTTTTTTAAAATACTTGAAAAGGTGGTATAATATACTATATAATATATGTATAGAATATTATATTACTGAGCTGAAAGAAAGGTGATACAGTGAGACATAGTTATGATTCATTTGATTACTGGGAAGAATTGATTAATGAAAATAAAACTATAAGAGGACATATGTTTATGGATAAATTACCTAATGAAAAAAGTATATATATCCATAGTTTAGTTTTTTCAAAAAATAATGGACTTAACAATACATGGTCGTATTTTCCAGATGGAAAAATGTTATTAGGATATATTCAATATTCATTTTTACAAGAAGCATTTTATAAATGGATATATGGAAAAGAAAGAATGGTTATTAGTGTTCCAAACATTCCAGTAGAAAAAATAATCTTAGATGGGGAAAGAAATAATAAGATATCTAAAGAAGAAGCAGATAATATGAGAAGGCATGTAAAGATGGTAAAGGATTGTTGGCTTTTACCTAATGATAAATTAATCAGGTCACTTCAAAAGTTTTCCAGAGATTTTAACAAAACTTGGTATGGAGATAGCAGAGAGTTTTTATACTTAAAGATTTTTGATACACCAAAGGATTTAGGAGAGTTTGTAGTAAATTCAAGCTATATGACAACAACGGAAAGAGAGTTTGAAGAAAGAGTTGGTGTGAATATTTCTGAATGGAAAAATATTTGTGAAAAAGCTAATAAGAATAAGAGAGATGGCGAGAAATTTAGAGATATTTTATTAAAATCACTTACGGAAATAATTTAAAGAAAAAATTTATTATTGACAGTAATAATTATGGAATATATAATGTTATTGTCAATAAGATTTGCGGGTGTAGCTCAATGGTAGAGCCCTTGCCTTCCAAGCAAGTTACGTGAGTTCGATTCTCATCACCCGCTCCATATGCGTTATTAGCTCAGTTGGTAGAGCACCTGACTCTTAATCAGGGTGTCCCGGGTTCGATCCCCTGATAACGCACCAAATAAAAAGAGATTAAGTTTTTAATCTCTTTTTTTGCGTGAAAAAATATAAAAGTTTATTAGATGTTAGCATAAGTTTAAATTTCAATATTTCATTGAATTTATATATCGCAAAATAAATGAAAAAAATAAAAGTGCACAACGGCACTTTTATCAAGCATAAGGAGTGAGATTTTAAGATCCTATTCTAATTGTTGACAATAAAGTGTAGTAATATTCAAATTAGAAAATATTAAGAATAAATTTTATGTTGACAATAATAATCTAAATTGATAATATAATAGTGCAAAATTTAAAAGTCTTATCAAGAGTGGTGGAGGGACTGGCCCTATGAAGCCCAGCAACCAAGAATTTTAATTAATTTTTATGGTGCTAAATCCTGCAGGAAATCCTGATAGATAAGAGGCGAACTATAACTTTTTATATGTGTAATCAAAGCTTCTGTATTTCTGCAGAAGCTTTTTTATTTTGAAATTTATATTATACAAAATAATTTTTTATAGAAGGAGGAAAAAAGACTTTGAAGAACAAAGGAAATGGACTAGCTTTAATTCCATTAGGAGTATTTTTATTAGTTTATTTAGGGACATCAATGATAGCAAAGGATTTTTATGCTGTATCTGTAATTATTCCATTTTTAGCAGCAGCTTTAACAGCATTGATTATGAATAGAAAACTAAAGTTTGATGAGAAAATAGAAATTTTTTGTAGGGGTGCAGGGAATACTAATATTCTGCTTATGATAATCATATTTATATTAGCAGGGGCATTTGCACAGGTAGCAAAAGATATGGGGGCAGTAGATTCTACTGTCAATTTAGGACTTTCATTACTACCAAGTAGCTTATTAATACCAGGAATATTTGTTATAGGATGTTTCATAGCTCTATCTATAGGAACGTCAATGGGAACTATAGTTGCTTTGGTACCAATAGCTGTTGGGATAGCAGATAAAACTGGAATAGGAATTGCATTAGCTGTAGGTGCAGTAGTTAGTGGAGCTATGTTTGGAGACAATCTTTCGATAATATCCGATACGACTATAGCAGCTACTAGAACTCAAGGATGTGAAATGAAAGATAAATTTAAAATGAATTTTATAATAGTTCTTCCAGCTGCTATAATAACAGCTATAATATTTATGTTATTAACTAAAAATGCTGCAGTAATTAATTTAGAAGCTTTAGAATTTAATTTATTCAAAATATTACCTTACATAATTGTTATTGTAACAGCATTACTTGGAGTTAATGTAATAGTTGTTTTATTACTTGGAATTTTATCTTCAGGAATAGTTGGATTTATATTTGGAAGTTTTGATGTAATAGGATTATTTAATTCTATATCTAGTGGAATATCAGGAATGAGTGAACTTATAATAGTTTCAATTCTTATAGCAGGAACAATAGAAATTATTAAATTCAATGGAGGAATAGATTTTATTCTTAATAAGGGATTAAAGAATTTTAAAAGTAAAATGGGAGCAGAGTATGGAATTGCTATGCTAGTAAGTTTAGTAGATATATGTACAGCTAATAATACAGTTGCAATTGTAACTGTAGGTCCAATAGCTAAAGATATATCTAATGAATTTGATTTAGAACCAAAAAGAGTTGCGGGAATATTAGATATGTTTTCGTGTGTATTCCAAGGAATAATACCATATGGTGCACAACTAATATCAGCAGCAGGACTAGCAGCACTATCACCATTTTCAATAATGAAATTTTTATTTTATCCATATTTAATGGGAATGTGTGCTATAATAGCTATATACATATATTGGAGAAATAAATAAGGCTGTTGTAAAAATTAATATATAAACCAGAAAAAAAGTATGGCTTTCCTAAGGGAGCCATACTTTTTTAGCAAAAGAATGAAAGAATTAATGATAAAATTCGGTTAAGGCGAATTTTTAAATAATATAATTTCATAATTTAGCTTAGACTAAATTATAGTATCAATTAGTTCATTAGCTATTTAAAATTATATTTAAATGAAATCTTCATTTCTTCATTCTTTCATTCAAAATAATTCAATTTGCTTGAAATATTACTATAACTATTTGAAGCTTAACTGTTCATTTTTAATAACTCAACTTGCTTGAGTTATTACCACAATTATCAAATGTCCATTATCAATTATGCACTAATAGACATATGCTTTGTGAAGAAATTCCTTCTCCACTTCCTGTAAATCCCAATCCTTCTTCTGTTGTTGCTTTAACATTGATTTGCATTACATCTATGTGTAATGCATTTGCTATGTTTTCTCGCATTTGTTGTATGAAAGGAGCCATTTTTGGTTTTTGAGCTATAATAGTAGAATCTATATTGTTTATAGAATAGCCATTACTTAATAGTAATTTTCCTACTTCTTCTAAAAGCTTTATACTTGAAATTCCTTTATACTTTTCATCTGTATCAGGAAAATGCTTTCCTATATCGCCAAGAGCTGAAGCTCCAAGTATTGAATCCATAATTGCATGAATTAATACATCGGCATCTGAATGTCCAAGCAGACCTTTCTCATAAGGAATCTTAACACCACCTATTATTAAATCCCTTCCCTCAACTAAACGATGTACATCGTATCCTAATCCTATCCTCACTTTATCACCTCTAAATTAAGTATAGAATTATTTTACCATAAATATAGGTTTTATATTAAATGTTTATTTATGATTACTATAATACTTTTTTAAAGGGATATATTTTAGAACTATTTTTTATTCTTTTATTTTTAAATATTTTATTATAAAGGAGTCTAAATTTAGTTTTAATCTTATAAATAAAATGTATAGTTCGTGAGGAAAGTTTTCTGCGTTTAAATACAAAATCTACATAAATTACTTTTCTATTCATAAGTTACTCCTAAAATATTAATAGACTATGAAAAAATATATATTATGGTAAAAGTCTCTAAGTGTTTATGATATAATATATGATAAATTAGTATAAATGTTTATTAGGGGATGAGGGATTTGAAAGAAAAGATTAGAAGAGGGATAGGTATTATTTTAATAGTAATTGGACTAGCTTTAATTGTATCAATTGTCTACAAAAAGATAGAGACATCAAAGAAACAAAAAGAACTTCAAAATATTTTAGAACAGGTTATAACTGAAGATACTGAAGATGGGAGTGAAGGTAAAGAAGAGAAGTCAATTAATGGATATAAGCCTATTGCATTAGTTGAAATTCCAAGTATAAATTTATCCCAAGGATTGGTTGAAGGAATAACAGATGATATTCTTCAGTATTATTTAGGACATTTTGAGACTTCAGCAAAACCAGGAGAAAAAGGAAATTTTGCAGTTGCAGGACATAGAGTATCAGATTATTCAGAGGCATTTGTCAATTTATATAAGATTGAAGCTGGGGATAAGGTAATAGTTAAAGCAAATAAGAAGGAATATATATATGAAGTAACTGAGAATTTTATAGTTGATCCAAGTAGAGTAGATGTACTTGATAATACTGATGAGGCTACTATAACATTAATAACTTGTACAGTAGGGGCAAAAGAAAGAGTTATAGTAAAAGGAAAACTTGTAGAAACTAAAGATTTACTAATTGGAGGAGAAGAATGAGTGGTTATCAAAATGACAAATATAAATTCTCAATTAAATCTCCAGTAAGTGTAGCGATGGATGATGTAATTGAAAAAAGGGCAGAGGAAATAGAAAATTTAAAAGAAGAACTATTAACTTATAAAATACTTATAAAAGATTTAGCTCATGAAGATCCATCATATTCTATAAGAAATAAAATTTTAAACATAGCGTATTTTATAATTGAAGATGTAGAATTATTTGATTATTTAAGTTCAACAAAGAAGTTTCCTATAAATAGACTTCTTAACAGAACACCAGTTGAAAAAGAATTCTTCCAAAGTTGGAAAGAGTATATTATAGCATATGTAGTTATATTTTCGAATCCTAATTATAAGTATTTGCAAGAATATATACAGGTTGTAGAATCAATAAATATTTTAGGGGTAGATGAAGTCTCGCAAGTAATGCAAATATCTGAACATAGAGGACTAATACTTAACAAAGGGCTTAGAAGCGCAATTATATTAACTTCAAAAGGTGAGTTTATAAAAGTTAAATCTGGAAAAGATAATAAAATAGGTGAAGATATTATTAGCACCGAAGGAATAACTCTAAGGAAATATAAACTTCAAATATCAATATTATTGAGCTTACTTATAGTTATTATTACTATAGGAGTATTTAAATACAAAGCAATTGATAAAACGATAGTAATAGAAACTACGTCATCAATAACACTAGAGGTAAATAAATTTAATAGAATAATAGATTCTTATAGCAAAACAGAAAAAGGTGCTAGTATGTTAAAGGAATTAAAGGTAGATAACTATGATATTGATAATTCTATAAAGAATATCTTGGATTATGCATTTAATAATGGTATGATTCCTGAAAATGGTGTTCTTATAACTGTTACTGGAGAGCCATTGAGATATAATGCATTAAATAAAACTGAAGAATTTATTAAAGAGCAAGAAATTCAAGTTAGATTGAATAACTCTGGAGATGAGCATAAAGTAAGTCCTTAAAATTTAATAAAGGTGATAGAAGATGAAGCAAAAGAATAATGATGATAAATTTGTAATAATACATAATGATAGAGGTCCTGAAATAAGACTTAATAAATTTATAAGTGAAACTGGATTTTGTTCAAGAAGAGAGGCTGATAAATTAATTGAAAATGGTAGAGTAACTGTAGATGGAATAAAGGCGGTTATGGGAACTAAGGTTAATGAATCAGCAGATGTAAAAGTAGATGGAAAGCCTATAAAGAAGGTAGATGAATTAGTTTATATAGCTTTAAATAAGCCAGTAGGAATTACATGTACTACAGAGAAAAAGGTTAAAGGAAATATAGTAGATTTCGTAAATCATAAGAAAAGAATATTTCCAATAGGAAGATTAGATAAAGATTCTCAAGGTTTAATATTACTAACAAATGATGGAGACGTAGTAAACAAGATATTAAGGGCAGGGAATAATCATGAGAAAGAGTATATAGTTACTGTTGATAAGCCTATTGATGAAAAATTTATAAAATCTATGTCTAATGGGGTAAAGATTTTAGGAACAATAACTAAAAAATGCATTGTTACAAAAGAAAATAAGAATACTTTTAGAATAATTTTGACACAGGGTATGAATAGACAAATAAGAAGAATGTGCGAAGCTTTAGGATATAATGTAGTTAAGTTAAATAGAATAAGAATAATGAATATAAATCTAGGAAACTTAAAAATAGGAGAGTGGAGAGATTTAACTTCGAAAGAGCTTAAAGGAATAAATAGTTTAATAAGTAATTCTGGGAAGACAAAGGAATTTGATTAATAGGAAGTCATAGATTCTAATATTATTAGTGATCTGTGACTTTTTTGTTAGTAATTTAAAGATTTGCTTAAAAAAATAGAAAAGTTATCCACAAGCTGTGAAGTGGCTTTATTAAAGGGCTTGTCAACTTTGACTAGCAGAAAATTATAGTAAGTTTCAGTAAAAATCTGTATGTTACACACATAATCCACATGTCCATGTGGATAAGTTGTGCACACTGTGTTGAAAGTAGTGTTAATAATTATCCACACAACTGTAAATAATAAAATATATAGATAATTATAAAAAATACTGAAAATTACTACAATTTATAGATATAGGAGAAATAGTATATGAAGAAAGCTATAAGAGCATTGATTGGAATCATAGTTTTAATAAATCTTGTCCACATTTATCCACAAGGGATGTTGATAAAATTAAATGGTAATGCTGTCGAAAATACAATACTTGTGGATAAAACTATTAAGGAAAATACTGAGTTTATAAATATAAATGTCGAAATACCTCAAATAGTAGGTTTAATCAATAAAAATGGCGAAAAAGTTATCAACAAGGAAATATTAGATTGGACCACTATGTGGATAAAAGATACAAAAGATGTAAGTGAAGACTTTAAACCAACAGTTCCATATGAATTGAAAGCGAATTATACTTTAACTAATAATAATAAAGTTTTAAGTTTCTATATAGATTATTATCAGTTTAGTGGTGGGGCACATGGAATCACTACTAGGAAAACTTATAATGTAAGTATTGAGAAAGGAGAGAAATTACAATTAAAAGATTTATTTGATAATGGATATGATTATAAAAAATTTATAAATGAAGAAATACAAAAAGAAATAAATAAGAATCCAGATTATTATTTTACAGGTAAAGAAGGATTTCAAGGAATTAAGGATGATCAAAGTTTCTATATAAAAGATGGTAAGCTAATAATACATTTTCCTTATTATGAAATAGCACCATATGCATTTGGAATGCCTGAATTTGAAATAAATACAAAATTAAATTTAGAAAAAATATAAATTTAATATTATAAAATAAAAAGTAAAATTATAAAAAGGTATATAAGATTATTTATTTTATAACTTTACTTTTAAGTTGAGCAAAATTGGAATATATTAACTTATGAATTGGAGAAAAAGTATATTTTAATTATATTTTTAACGTTTTAATATAATGAAGAACGTATATAATTATGTTTTTTATTTAAAATTATCTTATATAAAAAAAGGTGGAAATTCATCTCCGATAAATTTCCACCTTAATTAATAATTGTCCATTATCAATTGTTATTATGCTACTTTTCCAACTTCCTCATTTTCTTCAGAAGAAGATGTATTAGTATGCTTTCTATCTTTAATAGCATCTCTTATAACTTTAACAACTTGAATAATTAAAGTTGGTATAAATGCTAGTAAATAAATATAACCAACTTGTGCTCCTGTTAAAACAGATACTTCAAATAAATTTTGTAAAACTGGTACAAATAATACTGCATTTAAGAATAATAAACCTACACCAAATGCTGCCCAGCTATATTTATTTGAGAATAAACCAATTGAGAATATTGATCTATCGCCTCTACAGTTAAAGCCGTGAAATAATCTTGCTAAGCAAAGTGTTGCAAAAGCCATAGTAGAAGCAACATTATTATCAGTTTTTAATCCTATATAGAAAGCTATTAATGTAAATACTGCTATAACTAAACCTTCAGCTGCAACTTCATATACAAAGTCTTTTGATAATATAGATGAGTTTCTAGCTCTAGGTTTATCTTTTAATAAATCTTTTTTAGATTTTTCCATACCTATTGCAATAGCAGGTAAACTATCTGTTAATAGATTTATAAATAGTAAATGTACTGCATGGAATGGCATTGGTAAAGCAAGTAATGAAGTATATAATACTGATAATATACCAGAAGTATTACCTGATAATAAGAATTTAATAGAATTCTTTATATTCTTATATATGTTTCTTCCATTAGCTACAGATTTAACTATAGTTGCGAAGTTATCGTCTGTTAAGATTACAGAAGCAGCATCTTTTGATACTTCTGTTCCTGTTATACCCATTGCTATTCCGATATCTGCTTGTTTAAGTGCAGGAGCATCATTAACTCCGTCTCCAGTCATAGCAACAATTTGATTTTTTTCTTGCCATGCCTTAACTATTCTTATCTTATGCTCAGGAGAAACTCTAGCATAAACTGAAATATGTTCTATATTGTTTTCTAGTTCTTCATCTGACATTCTATCAAGTTCTAAGCCTTCGATAGCTCTATCACCATCTCTAAGAATACCTATTTGTTTTGCAATTGCAGATGCTGTTATTTTGTGGTCACCAGTAATCATAACTGGTTTTATTCCTGCTGTAATACAATCTTTAACTGCTTCTGCAGATTCTTCTCTTGGTGGATCTATCATTGATATAAGACCAATAAATGTATAGTTGTTTTCGTCTTCTAAAGATAAATATTCAGGATTTGCAAATTCCTTATAAGCAAAAGCTAAAACTCTTAATCCATTTTGTGATAATTGTTTATTTGCATTTATTATATTTTGTTTATCTTCATATGTTATATCTCTTACACCTGTAGGTGTTTTGATTTTTACTATTCTATCTAATAATACATCAAAAGCACCTTTAGTAAACATTAAGTTTTTATTATCAAATCTATGAAGAGTACTCATAAGTTTTCTATCAGAGTCAAAAGGTATTTCTGCTAGTCTTCCATGAGATTTTCTTACTTCTACTTCATCTAAAGATAACTTATGTCCTAAATTTACAAGAGCAACTTCGGTAGGGTCGCCAATTTCAACTCCATCTTTTGATGTAGAATCATTACATAAAATTGAACTATTTACTAAGTAGTTTGTAAGCTCATCATTTAAATCTAGATCTTCTCCATCAATTAATTTATTATCAAGATAAACCTTTTTTACAGTCATTTTATTTTGAGTTAATGTTCCAGTTTTATCAGAGCAAATAACAGATACTGAACCTAACCCTTCAACAGCTCTAAGTTTTTTAATAATAGCATTTTCTTTCGCCATTTTTTGAGTTCCGAGTGCTAGTACAATTGTAACGATTGAACTTAAAGCTTCTGGTATAGCAGCAACAGCTAAAGCAACAGCAAACATAAGAGAGTCGAGCATTGGTGTTCCTCTATAAAGACTAAGGCCAAAAACTAAAACGCAAATTACTAAAATTCCTATAGCTAATTTTTTACTAAAATCATCTAAACTAGCTTGTAATGGAGTTTGTTTTTCTTGAGTTTCTTCCATTAAGTGAGCTATTTTTCCTATTTCAGTATCCATACCTGTAGCAGTAACTATAATTAAAGCTCTACCGTATGTAACTAATGATCCAGAGAAAACCATATTCTTTTGGTCTCCTAAGGCTATTTCTTCTTTTTCTATTACATCAATAAATTTATTTACACTTTCAGATTCTCCTGTTAATGAACTTTCATTAACTTGAAGAGAAAAGTTTTCTATTATTCTACCATCAGCTGCAACCATATCTCCAGCTTCTAATATCAATATATCTCCAGGAACAATTTCTTTAGATTGAACTTCAACTTTCTTACCATTTCTATAAACTTTTGCAGATGGTGAAGACAGTGCTTTTAAACTATCTAAAGATGCTTCTGCCTTAAAGTGTTGAACTGTACCTAATATTGCATTAAGAATAATAACAGCAAATATAACTAAGGTACTTTCTAGATTACCTGTAGCTGCAGATATAATTGCAGCAATAATTAATATTATTACAAGCAAATCTTTAAATTGACTTAAGAAAACCTGCATTACAGTTTGTTTTTTCTTTTCAGTTAATTGGTTATATCCAAACTTGTCTAAGTTTTCTTTTACTTGATGTTCAGTTAAACCACTTTTAGATACATTAAAATTCTTTAATACTTCCTCATGGGGTTTTGAAAAAAACTTCTCCATAATAACTCCTCCAAACTTATTTAATAATAATATTTTGTGTTGTAATAAAAAATTTAGCCTAGAAATATATGAGCCTACAAACAAAAAGAGACTCTTAATACAATCTTCACTTTGTGAAAAACTGTATTAAAAGTCTCGTAACCAATATGGTATATAACACCAGACCAATAGGCCGCGAATGTTGATGTTATATTTTCTACTACTCCCTCTTAATGGAAATATTATATTATAAATTAATTGTAAATCTATTTAAAAAAAATGTCAATACATAAAATTTGTCTAAATAGGAGATTATAAATATAAAAAAATTGTCAATTTTAAAAATTTCACAAAATAAAAGGTAATAGCATAAGATATATCATAGTATTTACATGGAGTTGAAAGTTATTGATATACGGGCTAATATTAGCAGGAGGAAAAGGAACAAGACTTTATCCTTTATCGAGATCAAGTAAGCCTAAACAATTTTTAAAAGTAATAAATAACAAAAGTTTTCTCCAAAACACTGTAGATAGAGTTACTCCTTTAATTAAGAAGGAAAATATTTATGTGGTTACTAACAAAGAATATAAGGATAAGATAAAAGTAGAACTTGATAATATAGATCCTAATAATATCTTTACAGAGCCACAGAACAAAGAGACCCCTTAGTAGATGACAATGGTCCGTAGATAAGATAAAATTGAAAATGGACAATTAAGAATTGTAGTTACAACTCAAGAGAGTTGTTTGAAGTTAAAATTTAAAAGTAAAAGTTAAGGTTGTTTTGCTTTGCAATACTGAATTTAAATTGTACGAAGTACTTTTGTTCAAAATTCTTTATGGACTTTTCATAAATTCTTTTATTTTTTTATTTTTTTTATTTCACTTCGCAGTTATTTATTTGGCTGAATGTTTTTCCTATACATCTTAGGTGTCGAATTAGTTATTTTAACAAAGTTTCTGTTAAATGAGCGAATGCTTGAGTATCCACATGCAAAAGCAATATCTGTTATTGTATATTCAGTATTTTTTAATAAATACATTGAATAATTTATTCTATTTTCATTAATAAAATCTACAAATGATATCCCAAGTGTGTTATTAAGGTATTTAGATAAATAGGTGTAGCTATATCCAAATTTTTTAGCAATACTTTGAAGAGAAATATCTTTTGTGAAGTTTTCTTGAATATAATTTAAAGTTTTATGTAGTAATTCATAGTCATTTTTATTGTTTTCTATTATATCAGTATGGTTTAATACTTCGGAGCAAATAAGGTATAGAAGTCCCTTCATTTCTAATAAATTTGTATTACCTTTAAAAATTTTATCTATAATTAAAGTTTTAAAATCATTAGGTAAAGTAAAGATAGGATTATTTAAGAACTTTTCATGAACCATATTATGAAAAGTTTTTATGTATTCAGGTGAAAAAACACAAATATATGATTCAGAGCTATTCTTAGTAACAAAAGAATGTATTTCGTATGGAAGTAGTAGAATACATTCGTCTTCTTTTATTTCAAATGTTCTATTATTAACGCTAACTTGAAGACATCCACTTTTTACATAAATAAGCTCAAAGCTTCTATGTAAATGCTTAGGAAAATTAAAATTATAATTATGATAGTGAGATAATGTATTATTTTCACCAAAGTGATGAGATTCATAAGTTAACATAATAATCCTCCTAATAATAAATTTTGTCTATAATAATTTATTTTACACTTATTTAGATGAAATGACTATATCTACAAGATATATATCGATGGTAATTAGTAAAATTTAAGATATGCCATAGTAAATAAAATAAATTCATATAAAAAAATATATTAAATTATGAATTTGAAGTGTGTATAAATAAAAATTATCAAAAGGATAAAAATTGTCTATAAATAGATAATTAATTTCTTGTTAGCTTCTTATTGTAGTCGCTATCATATAGATATAGGTAATTTAATAGAAAATTTATTTCAAAAGGATGGGTTGTAATGAGTATAGAAAATAGAATGACACATGAAGAAGCCTTGGCTAAAGCAAAAGAATTAGTATCAAAAATGACATTACAAGAAAAGGCATCACAATTAACATATAATGCAGCACCAATAGAACATCTAAATATTCCAAGATATAATTGGTGGAATGAGGGGTTACATGGAGTTGCAAGGGCTGGTACAGCTACTGTATTTCCACAAGCTATTGGACTAGCTGCTATGTTTGATGATGAGTTACTACAAAAGGTTGCAAATGTAATATCTACAGAAGCACGTGCAAAATATAATGAAAATACTAAAAAAGATGATAGAGATATTTATAAGGGAATAACATTATGGTCACCTAATATAAATATATTTAGAGATCCAAGATGGGGACGTGGTCACGAAACTTATGGAGAAGATCCATATTTAACATCTAAGCTTGGAGTAGCATTTATAAATGGACTTCAAGGAGATGGAAAATATTTAAAGACAGCAGCATGTGCAAAACACTTTGCTGTTCATAGTGGTCCAGAAGGTTTAAGACATGAATTTGATGCAGTAGTAAATGAAAAGGATTTATATGAAACTTATTTACCAGCATTTGAAGAAGCAGTAAAAGAAGCTGATGTTGAATCTGTAATGGGAGCTTACAATCGTACTAATGGAGAACCTTGCTGTGGAAGTAAAACTTTATTAAAGGATATATTAAGAGGAAAATGGAATTTTAAAGGACATGTAGTTTCTGATTGTTGGGCACTAGCAGATTTCCATTTACACCATCAAGTAACAAGTACTGCTACACAATCAGCAGCATTGGCTATAAAAAATGGATGTGATTTAAACTGTGGAAATATATATCTTCAAATGTTACTAGCATATAAAGAAGGATTGGTGACAGAAGAAGATATAACAACAGCGGCAGAAAGATTAATGGCAACAAGAATAAGACTTGGAATGTTTGATGAAAACTGTGAATTTAATGATATACCATATGAAGTAAATGATTGTGAAGAGCATAATGATCTTTCACTAGAAGTATCAAGAAAATCAATGGTATTACTTAAAAATAATGGACTCTTACCAATAGATAAGTCAAAACTAAAATCTATTGCAGTAATAGGACCAAATGCTGATAGTCAAATAATGCTTAAGGGAAATTATTCAGGAACAGCATCTAAGTACACAACTATACTTGAAGGAATACAAGAAGCTGTAGATAAGGGTACAAGAGTGTACTATTCAGAAGGAAGTCATTTATATAAAGATAGAGTAGAAAATTTAGCTCAGTCTAATGATAGAATAGACGAAGCAGTTTCAGTAGCAGAAAGATCAGATGTAGTAGTATTGTGTTTAGGATTAGACTCTACAATTGAAGGGGAACAAGGTGATACTGGAAATAGTGAAGCAGCAGGAGATAAGGAAAGCCTTGATTTACCAAAAAGCCAACAAATTTTACTTAAGAGTGTTTTAAGTACTAATAAGCCTGTTATAGTAGTTTTAGGTTCAGGAAGTGCTCTTACACTTAATGGATTAGAAGAAAAATGTGCTGCAATATTACAAGCATGGTATCCAGGAAGTCATGGAGGAACTGCAGTAGCAGATTTATTATTTGGAGAATATTCACCAAGTGGAAAATTACCATTAACATTCTATAAAAACACAGATGATCTTCCAGATTTCACTGATTACTCAATGAAGGGAAGAACATACAGATATGTTGAATCAGAAGTTTTATATCCATTTGGATATGGCTTAACTTATTCAAAGGTAGAACTAAGCAATTTAAATATAGAAGAAATTAATAATGATTTTGAAAATGTGAAAGTAAGTATAGATATCAAAAATATAGGCGAATATGATACTGATGAAGTAGTTCAATGCTATTTAAAGGATTTAGAATCTAAATATGCAGTATTAAATCATAGCCTAATTGGATTTAAGCGTGTAAATTTAAGAAAAGGTGAAAGTAAAACTGTAAACTTTGAATTAAGAAGAAAAGAATTCGAAGTTGTAAATGATGAAGGTAATAGAATTCTAGATAGCAAAAGATTTAAATTATTCGTTGGCATATCTCAACCAGATACAAGAAGTATTGAGCTAGTAGGCGTAGAGCCACTAGAAAAAGAAATACATTTAAATAATTAATGATTATATTAATCAATTAACAAGGTGGATTCAGTTAGAATCCACCTTATTTTATTTTACACAAGATGTTTTAAAAGGTAAAAATATCAAAGAATTAAGTAAAGATATTTCATATTATAAATGTTTACAATATTGTAATATAAGTATTGAAAACGATTAATGAAAGAGGGGGGATTACAACTTGAGTAATGTGCTTTTAGAAATGAAAAATATCCATAAAAGTTTTCCAGGAGTGTATGCACTTAAAGGAGCACAATTAAAAATAAGAAAAGGTGAAGTACATGCATTATTAGGAGAAAATGGTGCAGGTAAATCAACATTAATGAAGATACTTGGTGGAGTTCATGAGCAAGATGAAGGGGAAATTCTTGTTGATGGAGTTAGCTATGGAGTAATAACTCCAGAAAAGGCTAAAGAAATAGGGATAGGCTTTGTTCATCAAGAATTAAATTTATCAGAAACTCTAACAGTTGCTGAAAATATTTATATGGGAAGATTGCCTTATAAAAATAAATTATTGAAAATAATAGATTTTGATAAATTACACTCAGATACAGAAAAAATTCTTAAAAGATTAGAGGTTGACATTAAATCTACTGATTTAGTAGAAAAATTACCTACTGCAAAAAAGCAAATGATAGAAATTGCAAAGGCAATAAGTTTGGATGCAAGATTAATAATATTTGATGAACCATCAACATCTTTATCAGAAAAGGACGTTGAAAACTTATTTAAAGTAATAAAAGCTTTAAAAAGTGAGGGAGTTGCAATTATTTATATATCACACAGATTAAAGGAAGTATTTGAAATATGTGATAGAGCTACAGTCTTAAGAGATGGGGCTTATATAAATGAGTGTGAAATGCAGGGAATAGAAGAAAGTCAGCTTATAAATATGATGGTTGGAAGAAATATAACAGAATTATTTCCTAAAGAAATTTTCGAAGCCAAAGAATATGTTTTAGAAGCGGAAGATTTATGTGATTTTAATGGAAAAGTAAAGAATGTAAGCTTTAAAGCTAGAAAAGGAGAAATTTTAGGTATTGCTGGGCTAGTTGGAGCTGGTAGAACTGAATTAATGAGATTAGTTTTTGGTGCAGATCCAATTATGAATGGAAAAATAAAAATGAATGGTAAGGATATAAAGATAAATGCTCCAATAGATGCAATTAAAAATGGAATATGCTTATTAACTGAAGATAGAAAAAGCCAAGGTTTATCATTACAAATGAGTGTTGTTGATAATATAACAATAACTAATTTAAAGTCATTTTTATTAAATCATAAAGAATTAAAACAAATTGGAGAAAGATTCCGAAATGCAATACAAATAAAATTAGCTAATATCGATGTTACAGCAGGAACTCTTTCAGGAGGGAATCAACAAAAGGTAGTTTTAGCTAAATGGTTAAATTCTGATTCACAAGTATTTATATTTGATGAACCAACTAAGGGGATAGATGTAGGTACAAAGGCTGAAATATATGAAATAATGAATGATTTAGTGAGAAATGGAAAAATAGTAATCATAATATCTTCTGAATTACCAGAATTACTAGGAATGTCAGACAGAATATATGTTATGTGTGAAGGAAAAGTAACTGGTGAGCTTACTAGGGAAGAAGCTACTCAAGAGGAAATTATGAAATTAGCTACACTTGGAGGTATTAATTAATATGAGTGAAAAGGTTATGGAAAATAAATTAACAGCTAAAAAGAACAAGCTAGATTTAAAAGGCTTGGCAGTAAAATATTCAATATATTTAGTATTAGTAGTTCTTATTATATCATTTTCAATAATTAGTTCAGACTTTTTAGGTGTGGCTAATATTTCAAACTTCTTTAGACAAATACCAACAGTAGGTATATTAACAGTAGCATATGCAATGATTTTAATAACAGGAAATGTTGATTTGTCTATGGGAGCAAATGCTGCTTTCTCAGGATGTGTAGCAGTATATCTAGCAGTAAATGGATTTAATCCAATAATTTCAATATTAGCAGCTTTAATTGTAGGTGCATTATGGGGATGCCTTAATGGTGTTTTAATAACTAGTTTTAAATTAGATTCATTTATACTTACTTTGGGTACAAGCTATTTAATACGTGGAATAATACTATTTTTAACAAATGGTATTTACATCAAAGGGTTACCTGAATGGTTTTATAAAATATCAAATACAAAAATAGGAACTCCATTAATTCATGCTAACACAGTTATATTCTTCTTAATATTCTTAGTAATTATGTTCATTATGAAAAATACAAGATATGGAAGATATTGTTACTCAGTTGGTTCCAATAGAGAAGCAAGTAGATTATCAGGAATAAATGTTAATAAGCACATAATTAAAGTTTATGTAGTTGAAGGACTTTTAGCAGCAGTAGCAGGGATATTATTAATGTCAAATATCAATGTAGGTGCACCAAGTGAAATAAATGGACCTGAATTATATGCGATGGCTGGTTCTATAATGGGTGGAGTTGCATTTGGCGGCGGTATTGGTAGCATAGGTGGTGCAATAGTAGGGATATTTACTATTCAAGTATTCCAAAATGGATTATCAATTTTAGGTGTAAACTCATTTATACAACAAGCTGTTACTGGAGCAATAATCATAGTGGCTATAGTTGTTGACTTCTATAGAAGAAAAGGAAGCTTAAAGAAGAAGGCAAAATAGAAAATAAATTTACTGAAAACTTAAAAACATTAAAATTTGGGAGGTATTAATTATGAAGAAGAAGATAATAGCATTATTATCAACAGTATGTATGCTAACAGCATTAACAGGTTGTGGAGCAGGAAGTGGAGATGGAAAAGTAGCAGATGGTGATTCAAAGGATAAAAAGGTAATATATTATATTCCAATAAATGATACAGGAGCATATTGGTCACCAATAAGAAAAGCTGCAGAACTTGAAGCAACAGCTTTAGGGTATGAATTAGTAGTAAAAACAACTCCACCAAGTGAAGCACAAAAGAATGAAAGACATATCGGGTTTGTAGATGAAGCAATAAGAAAAAATGTTGCAGGTATAGCTATTGCTCCAATGGATCCAGACATGTTTGATAACAAGGTAAGAGAAGCTAAGGATGCTGGAATTCCAGTAGTAACTTTTGATGCTGATGTAAAAACATCTGATAATAGAATAGCTTATGTAGGTACTGATAATAAGTTAGCAGGAGAACAATTAGGTGAAAAGGGAGCAGAAAAATTAAAGGAGCAAGGTGTTACAAGTGGTAAAATAGCACTTGTATCAACAAACTTAACACAAACAACAATGACTTATAGACAAGAAGGTATTAAAAAGGGATTTGAAAAAGTAATGGGAGATAGTGCTAAAAACTTCCAATGGTTAGAAGCTGTTCAAGATAACGATCAGTCTTCAGTTTCAAAGCAACAATTAGAAGGTCAAATAGTTGCTAATCCAGATATGGTAGCTGTATTCTCATTAGGTTCAGAAGGTCCAGATACAGGAGTTATGGAAGCTATAAAATCACAAGGTAAAGGCGGAAAAATACAACACTTTGGATTTGACTACACAGCTACATGGGAAAATGGTATAGAAAGTAAATTAATAACTGGTATAGTTGACCAAGATTCATATGAGATAGGAAAAACAGTAATTGATGTTTTAGATAAGCAAATAAAAGGTGAAAAAGTTGAAGAAAATTATCCAATAAAAGTTAAATGGATAGAAGCAAATGAAATAATTAATTATGGAACAGAAAAGCAAAAACAATTCTCTGATGAACAAACTGAATAAAATATTATTGACATAAGAGTAAGAAACAATAATCCATCATAAATTAAAAAAATGTGATGGATTTATTGTATTTTTAATTAATAGATTTGATGAAATAAGCTAAGGACTAATTAACGAATCCTATAGTTCAATATTAGAAAATAGAATTTGTAATAATTTAAGTCATGTTGATTGTAGTATAATATAATAAAAGTATTATTTCATTTATTCCAAGATTAAGGTTGTTTATAAAAAGTGGAGGAGTATGTTTTATGAAAAAGGTATCCATAATTTATATAATTATAGTTTTGATGGTTAATATGTATGGTTGCACAGAAAAAAAAGTTAATGATACAGAGGAAACTATTACGTTAACAATGTGGCATATATGGACACAAAAATCTGATAATACTAACGGTAGTATAGTAGAAGGTGTAATTGAGGAATGGAATAAGAATAATCCGCATATACAAATTAAATCTGAAATAGTAGAAAATGAAAAATACAAAACCAAAATAAAAACAGCAGTTGCAACCAATGAATTACCAGATATATTTTTTTCTTGGGGAAATGGATTTAGTGAACCATTTATTAAGTCTGGAAAAATTTTAAGCCTAGATGAATATATAGATAATGAAACAAAAAGTAATGTAAAGGAAAATATGTTTGATAATATAGAGTACAATGGGAAAATTTATGGACTACCTATTACAATTTCAACAGGAACCTTTTATTATAATAAAAAGCTATTTGAAGAGAATAACCTTGATATACCTAGAAATTATGATGAATTATTACAAGTTATTAAAACCTTTTCAAGTATAGGGATAATTCCACTTGGAGCTTCTGGAATGGATAATTGGACAGGTATGATGTATTATGATATTCTAGCTCTTCAAGATGGAGGAGTTGATGGTGTAAAAGGAGCACTAGAAGGGAATAATTACAAGTTATTATTAAAGACTGCTTATAAAATGAGAGAGTTAGTTCAGGCTGGAGCATTTAGTCAAAATGATTTAGATTTAACACGAGATGAATTAGAAATGAAATTCAAAAATGGAGAAGTAGCTATGTACTATACTGGAAATTGGTTTATAGGAGATTTAGAAAATTCAATAGTAAAAGATGATATTATTATAGGTAATTTTCCAGGGAAGGATTCTAATTCTAAGCAAAATGACTTTTTAGGAGGACCAACAGACTATTTGATGATAAGCAATGATTCTAAATATAAAGATGAGGCAGTTGAAGCAATTGAATTTATATGCCAAAGAGTATCAAGAGAATTTTTTGAGTTTGGAGCTGGATTGCCTGCTTGGAATGAAGCTAAAGAGTATGAAGACGTAAACAATTTAAATAAAGAATTAGAAGATTTGACAGATGACTCAAATTACTTTTTATATTGGGATATTTATTTAGGAGAAGAAAAGGGAAATGTTCATAAAAGTTTAGTATATGATTTAATAAATGGCAAAATAAACCCTGAAGAGTTTTCAAATATTATGAGTAATTTAAAACGAGGATAAAAATATGCTTAATAAGTTTAAAATTAGTTCCATAAAAGATAATTATTTAAATTTAAGTATTATGAAAAAAATAGTTATTTATTTTTCTATGGTTTTTGTAATTTCCATTCTATTTATAACTATAGTTTATGAAAAAATAAATACTAGATATACGCTAGAAAAATTAGAACAAAGCTCTTTAGAGGTTTTAGAAAGTGCAAAATCTAATATGAATATAATAATCGGAAATACTAACAATGTTTCCAAAATGATAATATCTTCATATCAAATTCAAAACATTCTAAATCCATATCAAGAAAAGGATAACTCACTAAAAAATGAAGTTAATAAATACTTAATTCAATTTACTAACTTTCAGTCAAATATATCATCAATATATATATTAGATTATGAAGGAAGTAAATATTATTCTGATAACTATTCATATAAGACATTAAATTTAAATGATATAAAACATTCAAATTGGTATGAAGAGTTAATTAATAAAAATGGAGACTACATCTTAAAATACAATTGTGGTGGCTTGATAGATGAAGTAGATAGAAATTATGTGTCATTTATTAGGATAATTAATGACATAAATACTCAAAAACCAATAGGAATAATGATTATAAATATAGATGAAGATATGTTCTTTGATTTGGGAACAAATTTAGAAAATAAATATTCAACAAAACTATTAATTAAAAATAATGAAAATGATTTTATAACAAGACCTAGTAATATAGATGTTTTAAGTCAGTTGGAGGAAGATATAGATTATTGCATTAAAAATGGAACTATAACTAAGAACATAGAAAAAAATAATTATATTTTATCAAGTGTTCCAGTAGAGGGGATTAATTGGAATATAGTATCAATTTCCTCGTACAGTAAATTATTAGAGCAGAATAAATATGTAAAATATATATTACTATATTTTATATTAATAAATTTTGTGCTAATATTCCTTGGATCTATGGTAATATCAAAATTCATTACAGGACCTATAAATAAACTTTGTGAATCTATGAATGATGTAGGAGACGGAAAATTCAATATAGTAAATATAAAAACTTATAATGATGAAATTGGACAAATGAAAAATAGGTACAACTGCCTTATTATAGAAATTCAAGAACTTATGAAAAAGATAAAAGAAAATGAAGAGAAAAAGAGACAAATAGAATTAGATTTATTAATGTCTCAAATTAAACCTCACTTTTTATATAATACCTTAGATTCTATTAATTCACTTGCATTATCAGGAGAAAATAAGAAGATATATAAAATGATAAAATCCTTAGGGAAATTTTATAGAGTAAGTTTAAATGGAGGAAAAAATCTAATAAGTATAAAAGAAGAAGTTGATACAATAAGAAATTATCTAATAATTCAGGAAATGAGATATAGAGATTTATTAGAAGTTGAATATAATTTAGATGATTCATGTAATGAATATAAAATAATAAAACTAGTTTTACAGCCATTAGTTGAAAACTCTATTTATCATGGAATAAGAAATAAAAATGAAAAGGGAAAGATAATAATTTCAACATACCACGATGATGAAAGTATTTTTTTAAGTGTTGAGGATAATGGATTAGGAATTGATGAGAATAAAATAAAGAATATTTATGATAATGAAGGAATTGGAGTTGGGTTAAGGGCAACTAAAGAGAGATTAAGAATTTTCTATGGGGAGAAATTTAAATTTGTAGTTGAAAGTAAAGTTGGTATAGGGACTAAAATAACTATAAAAATCCCTAAAGAAAAACTTATATAGAAGAGGGGGGATTCTATTGAAAACAAAGATAATCATTGTTGATGATGAGTATTTAATAAGAAATCTTATACGTAATTGTATAGATTGGGATGAAATAGATATTGAAATAGTTGGAGAAGCTTCTAATGCACATGAGTGCTTAAAATTAATTGAAAAAAATAAACCTGATATAGTCTTAACTGATATAAATATGCCATTGACTAATGGATTAGACATGAGCCAGCATCTTTTAGAAAAATATCCAGAAATTAGAATAATAATAATAACTGGATATGATAAATTTGAATATGCAAAAAGAAGTATAAGATTAGGAATAAGTGATTTTATATTAAAGCCTATAGATGACGAAGAATTAAAAGAGGCAGTTTTAAGGTTAAAAGAAAAAATAGAAAAAGAAAAAGCAGAAATTAATGAAGTAAAAAGTATTAAAGAAACTATTGGAGATCTTACAGAAATAATAGAATTAGAAGAATGTGAAAGCGATAAGTGTGTTAATATTAACCAAATAAAAAAATATATAATAAAAAATATATCTAATAAAGATTTATCATTAAAAAGTGTAGCACAACATTTTTATATAAATTCATCTTATTTAAGTAGGATTTTTAAGGAAAAGACTAATGAGAATTTTGGTGAATATATAATAAAAACAAAAATGGAAATAGCTTTAAAGATGCTAGAAAACCCCAATATTAAAGCTTATGAAATTTCGAAAAAGTTAGGTTTTGATGATCCTAATTATTTTAGTAATTGGTTTAAGAAATATAGTGGATTATCTATAAAGGATTATAGAAATAGTATGGTTAAAAAGTAAGGAGAAAGATTGGGTGGAAGAGTTAGTAGGATATAAAGAGAGTTTTATGGGAAATACTTTAGGAAAAAAGTTGAAGTTTAGATGTTTAATAATAGAGTTTGAAGTTTACAATATTGAGGATGCTTCACTCAATAAAAAGAAACTAATGGAATGTAATTTAAATAATATAATAAGTGATATAGTAAATGAAGATGAGTATTATATTAGTTTTAAATTGATAGAGCAAAAAAGTGGATACGATATATCGTTTGTATATAATAAAAAAATAATGGAAATGAATGGAGAAAATGAAGAGGATTATATAAATTTTTTAAAGGAAAGTATAGAACAAAAAATTAATCATAAGGTTCATATTTATATAGGAAAAGAGGTAAATAATAATAGAGATATAATATTATCTTATAAATCAGCAGAAATATTAAGACTTTTAGTAAATTCATCTGATTTAAATTATTATGATAATATAGTTAATGAAAACAATGCTTCATATAAATTAGGCAAAATATATATTGATGAATTAATAGAGCAAGTTCAAGAAAATAATGAAGAGAAAATAATAGAAAATATAGATTTGCTATATGATAGTTTTAAAACTAATTCAGTATCATTGGAATTTATAAAAATGGATTTTAACTATTTAACATATAGAATAATTATGCTTATTAAGGATTTAGATTTAGAATGTAATAATAACAAAATCATTGAGTTTATTACTTATGATTTACATGAGAATTTAATGAGAAGAGGAAGTAATAGATACTTGAAAGGTTTTTTACTTGAATTATCAGGGTATTTAAAAAAGATTAAAGAAAATATAAGTGATAATGTATTAAATTATGTAATAAAAGAAGTAGCTGAAAATTATATGGACAAGCTAAGTTTAAAATCAATAAGTGAAAAATATTACATTAATAGCGCATATCTAGGACAATTGTTTTTAAAAAAATATAATAAAAGCTTCAAGGATTATTTAAATGAATTTAGAATAGAAAAAGCAGTTTATTTACTACTTAATACAAATAAAAAAGTATATGAAATAGCAACAATGGTTGGATATAGCAATACGGATTATTTTATAAAAAGATTTATGGAAGTAAAAGGTATGACGCCATTACGGTATAAACGAAATAAGATAAAGTATTAGAAAGAATAAAATGACAAAATATGTCTATATATAGATAATTAATTTCTTGTTTGATTGAAAAAGAGTATAGTATTATGAGAATAATGATAAAAGTAAATGCAATCTTTTTGAAAACGATTAATAAGGGGCTGTTTATTACTATATAGGTATAAGGAGAAAAATATGAAAAAGAAAATACTAAAGCTATTTGATAAAAATAAAGATAGTTTAAAAACAAAAAAGTTCAAATTAAACAATCTTTATAACTTATCAAGAAACATTAGCATAAAATATAGGTTAATATTCTTTTATGGATTTTTGATACTTTCTATATTGTTGTTTATAGGTATAACATCTTTGTTTCAATATAGAGATGCCATTAATCAGAAAAGTAAGAAGTTTTCTTCGCAAATTACTTCGCAAATTAAGAGAAATATTTCAAATGAAATGGATAAACATTCAGATTTAGCTAAATCATTATCTATGGAGCCAGACATTCAAAATTACTTAATGAATAGTAAGAATATGGATTATAATGAAAAATATCAAATGACTATATCTTTATCTAAATTAATGAGAATTAGAGCTCTAGCAAATAAAAACTTAGAAAATATAAGTATTTTAGATAGTGAGAACAATAGCTTAGGAAATACTGCAATAAGTATGTTAGATTATTTGAAAGAAAATGAGATCAATGATCAAAAGTGGATTTTACAAAAGAATGATGATGTATATTCAATTTATAATATTACTCCAATAAATTCTCCGAATAATGGTAAAAAGATGGGATTATTAATTCAAGAAATAGACCCTAATATTTTTTCAAATGTACTAAAAGATATAGATTTAGGAGAAGGATATAATGTATCAATAGTAGGGTTAGATGGAACGATTATAGGGAATACTGATAAGATTAACATAGGACAGAAATACAAAGAAGAGAAGATTATAGAAGATGTTAAAAGAGAAATTAGCCTACTAGGCGAAAAGGAAGAAAATATAGAAAAAACATTTTCTGGTTCAAATAATAAACAATTAATATCTTTTGCAAGTATAGAAGCTAATGATTGGTATTTATTATCTACTATCCCATATAGTTATTTGAACAAGGAAGCTAATAAGATTAGCATAAATATAATAATAATAGGCTTAATCTCTTTTGTAATAGCTATGATTATTTCTATATTAATATCAAGAGGTATTTCAAGATCATTGCAAGATTTAATTAATCATATGGATAAGGCTAAAGGCGGAGATTTACACATCAATATAAATGATAATTACAAGGATGAAATAGGAAAAGTTAATGGTGCATTTAAAGAAATGCTTAAGAAAATAAGCGTGTTAATAGAAGATATAAAAAGCTTAATTGATAATATATCTAATGGAACAAAAGTAATTTCTATAGCAGCAGAGCATTCATATGCAGTTTCAGAAGAAATATCAGCAACTATGGTAGAAATAGAAACAGGAGCTGTTGGACAAGTATCTAGTGCAACTGAAAGCTTAGATTGTATGAATAATTTATCAAATGAGATAAATATAGTTAATGAAAAAGCAAGCAATGTATTAAGTCATTTAGAAAAGGCAAAATATTTACAAAATGGAGCAGTAGATACAGTAAAAGTATTGAACTTAAGGGCAGGAGAAACTAATGAAATATCTTTGGAAATTGTAAATCAAATAAATGCTTTAAATCATGAAGTAAAAGAAATTAAAGACATAGTTGATATAATAAAAGATATATCAGAGCAAACTAATTTATTGTCATTAAATGCAGCAATAGAAGCAGCAAGAGCTGGTGAAGCTGGAAAGGGATTTGCAGTAGTGGCAGATGAAGTTAGAAACTTAGCAAATAAGTCAAAGGAATCTTCAATAAGAATATCTAATATAATAAGCAATATTCAAAGGAAAACAGATGGAGTTGCTAATATGGCAAATAATTCAAAGGGCGTAATTATACAACAAATGGACGCTTTAAAAGATACTAGTTCAGCTTTTAATGATATCTTCTATTCAATGGGAAAAATTGATATTGAACTAAAAGAAGTCTTTGAATCTATAGAGAGAATAGTTGAGTCAAAGGAAGTTACAAAGACTGCAATAGAAAGTATAGTATCTATATCAGAAGAAACAGAAGCAACAACTAGAGAAGTATCAAGTGCTACTCAAGAGCAAATAAAAGAAATAGAAAAGGTATCTGATTTTTCAAAGGAGTTAGATGCAATAGTAGAAAAGGTAAAATATACAGTTTCCTATTTTAATGTAGATGATTCTAATAATGTAAACTAATAATATTTTAAAGAAGGAGTATATCCTTCTTTTTTTATAAAAATATAAATTGAAATTCAAATTAATCAATAGGATAAATATTGTCCATAAAAACATAAGTAATTTCTTGTAGCATGAATCAGGTATATTATAAGATAAATATGAATATAAGATTAAGTGGGGGGAAGAATATGTCTATAGTTGAACAGTCATTTGGAACAACAAAAAGTGGCATAGAAGTAAAAAGCTATACCTTAACTAATAAAAATAAAATGGAAGTTAAAATAATAACTTATGGTGGAGCTATAGTAGAAATTAATGCTCCAGATAAAAATGATAACTTTAGCGATGTTATTTTAGGATATGACAGTATTGAAGGATATGAAAATGGAAAGAAATTTCATGGAGCTTTAATAGGAAGATGTGGAAATAGAATAAAAGATAGTAGATTTACAATTAATAATGAAGAGTATGTTTTAGCAGCAAACGATGGAGTAAATCATCTTCATGGGGGCAGAAAAGGTTTTGATAAGGTTGTATGGGATGCAGAAATAATTGATGACGAAAACAATATATTAAAATTGTCATACTTAAGTAAAGATGGAGAAGAAGGATATCCAGGAAACTTAAATGTAAATGTATTCTATTCTCTTACAGCAGATAATGAGATAAAGATAGAATATAGAGCTGTTAGTGATAAAGATACAGTAGTTAATCTTACTAATCATGCATATTTCAATCTTAGAGGACATTCTTCAGGTGACATTTTAGATCAAAAGTTAATGGTTAATGCTGATAATTTCACTGTAAATGATAGATATTCAATTCCAACTGGAGAAATAAGAAGTGTAGAAAATACTCCTATGAATTTTAAGGAATTAAAAGCTATAGGAGAAAATATAAACGATCAAGATGAGCAAATTGAATTTGGACAAGGTTACGATCATAATTGGTTACTAAACTCAAAAGGAGATTTATCGGTTTTATCAGCTAAACTTGTTGATGAAGTAAGTGGACGAGTTATGGAAATGTATACAACAAATGTAGGAGTACAAGTCTATAGTGGTAATTTTCTAGATGGATCTGAAATAGGTAAAAATAATGTAGCTTATGAAAAAAGAAGTGGAGTATGCTTAGAAACGCAATTTGTTCCTAATGCTATAAATGATAATAATTTTGAAACTTCATTACTTAAGGCAAATGACGAGTATAGACATACTACAATATATAAATTTACAACTATATAACTAATAAAAAAGATTTATAGATAAAAGGAGAGGTAGTAATAATGAAATTTTTCTTAGATACAGCAAATGTAAGTCATATTAGAGAAGTAAATGAAATGGGAGTTATTTGTGGAGTAACAACAAACCCATCTCTTATAGCAAAAGAAGGCAGAGATTTTAATGAAGTAATAAAGGAAATTACAGAAATCGTAGATGGACCAATTAGTGGGGAAGTAGTTAGTGAAGATGCTGCTGGAATGATAAAAGAAGGTAGGGAAATAGCTAAAATCCATAAAAATATGATAGTAAAAATTCCTATGACAGGCGAAGGATTAAAGGCAACTAAAGTTTTAAACAATGAAGGTATAAAAACTAATGTAACTTTAGTATTTTCAGCTACTCAAGCTTTACTTGCAGCAAATGCAGGGGCAACATATGTTAGTCCATTCCTTGGAAGATTAGATGATATATCAATGACAGGTAT
This sequence comes from Clostridium sp. D46t1_190503_E9, assembly GCF_015555225.1. Lineage (NCBI taxonomy): Bacteria > Bacillati > Bacillota > Clostridia > Eubacteriales > Clostridiaceae > Clostridium > Clostridium sp. D46t1_190503_E9. The sequence goes on along the minus strand of NZ_JADNKB010000009.1, from coordinate 111,911 downwards.
GGATTTAATAAGAGATATTTCAGAGATATTTAGCATACACCAAATAAATACAAAAATAATTGCAGCAAGCGTAAGAAATCCAATACATGTTTTAGATGCAGCTAGAGCAGGAGCAGATATAGCAACAGTTCCTTATGAACTAGTTAAACAAATGTTAAAGCATCCATTAACAGATCAAGGTCTTGAAAAATTTAAGGCAGATTGGGAACAAGCTTTTGGAAATAAATAAGATATTGATTATAAGAAAGTGAGGGAAATATGAATAGAGAATTAGATAAGTTATCAATAAATGCTATAAGAGTTTTATCAGCAGATGCAATACAAAAGTCAAATTCTGGCCATCCAGGATTACCACTTGGAGCAGCTACAATGGCCTTTACTTTATGGAGCAAAATGAATCACAATGGAAAAAATCCAAATTGGGATAATAGAGATAGATTTATATTATCAGCAGGACATGGTTCAATGCTTGAATATTCCTTATTACATTTGTTTGGATATGGAATAGGTATAGAAGATATCAAAAATTTTAGACAAGTTGGAAGCTTAACTCCAGGACATCCTGAGTATAAACATACAAAAGGTGTAGAAATAACAACAGGTCCACTTGGACAAGGGATATGTAATGCTGTAGGTATGGCTATTGCAGAAGCATATTTAGCACAAAAGTTTAATAAGGACAAGTTTGATATTATTGATCACTACACATATACAATTGTTGGTGATGGATGTCTTATGGAAGGAATTTCAGGAGAAGCTTCATCATTAGCTGGAACATTAGCTCTTGGAAAATTAATTGCCCTTTATGATTCAAATAATATTTCAATAGAAGGTGATACTGATATCGCTTTTAGGGAAGATGTTGCAAAAAGATATGAAGCATATGGATGGCAAGTTATTAAAGTTCAAGATGGAAATGATATAGATGCAATTTCAAGTGCCATAGATGAAGCAAAAGCAGAAACTTCAAAACCTTCTATTATAATAGTTAAAAATATAATAGGCTTTGGATGTCCTGCAAAGCAAGGAAAAGCATCAGCGCATGGAGAACCATTAGGTGAAGAAAATATCAAAGCATTAAAAGAAAACCTAGGATGGAAGCTTGAGCCTTCTTTCTATGTTCCAGATGAAGTATATGAAAATATGAATAAATATATTAATAAAGGAATAGAAAAAGAAGAAAAGTGGAATGAGTTATTTAATGAATATAAAAATTCTTATCCTGAATTAGCAGATGAATATGTTAAGTGGATAAAAAATGAAGTAGATAAAGATGAATTATTAAATAATGAAGAATTCTGGAGCTTTGATAAAGAAATGGCAACTAGAGAATCTTCAGGAATTATAATAAATAGATTAGCAAGTATTGTTCCAAATTTAATTGGGGGATCAGCAGATTTAGCTCCTTCAAATAAGAGTTATATGAACAATAAAGGAGATTTTTCAGCGGAAGATAGAAGTGGACAAAATCTTCACTTTGGAGTAAGAGAACATGCAATGGCAGCGATATCTAATGGTATATATGCTCATGGTGGACTTAAGATATTCTGCTCAACATTCTTTGTTTTCAGTGACTATATGAAGGGGGCAATGAGATTATCTTCTTTAATGAAGCTACCAGTAACATACGTTTTAACTCACGATAGTATTGGAGTAGGAGAAGATGGTCCAACTCATCAACCTATAGAACAATTAGCAGCACTAAGAAGTATGCCAAATATGGCAGTGTTTAGACCTGCCGATTCAAAGGAAACAGCTGCAGCATGGTATTATGCTTTAACTAATGGTGAAACACCAACATCATTAGTATTAACAAGACAAAAGTTGCCACTATATGAAGGGTGTCCAAAGAGAGCATTAAAAGGTGGATATATAATTAAGGAATCTAAAAAAGAAGTTCCAGATATTATATTAATGGCATCAGGTTCAGAAGTGGAATTAGTGTATAAGGCTGCGGAGAAGCTTTTTGAACAGGGTATTGATGCGAGAGTAGTAAGTATTCCTTGTTTTGAATTATTTGATGCTCAAGATAAGGATTATAAAGAAAGTGTACTTCCAAATAGAGTACGTACAAGATTAGCAGTAGAAGCTTTAACTTCATTTGGATGGCACAAGTATGTAGGGCTAGATGGAGATATAATATCCCTTGATACCTTTGGAGAATCAGGAAATGCAAATGAATTATTTAAGAAATTTGGATTTACAGTAGAAAATGTTGTTGAGAGATCAATAAATTGCATTATTAAAAATAGATAAATTTAAATAAATATCAGTTCATAAGAAATTTAATGTTTAGAATTTACAAAAGTTATTTGGAGGAGATATAAATGAATAATATACCAAAGGTTAAGCTAGGAATAGTAGCAGTAAGTAGAGATTGTTTTCCAATGGAATTATCAGCAAATCGTAGAAAAGCTGTAGTTGAAGCATATAACGGAGAAATATATGAATGTCAAGTAACAGTAGAAAATGAAGTTCATATGAGACAAGCGTTAAAAGATATAAAGGATGCAGGTGTAAATGCTTTAGTAGTTTATTTAGGTAACTTTGGACCAGAAACATCAGAAACATTATTAGCAAAAGAATTTGATGGACCAGTAATGTTTGTTGCTGCAGCTGAAGAAACTGGAGATGACTTAATAGGAGGAAGAGGAGATGCTTATTGTGGAATGTTAAATGCTAGCTATAATCTAGCACTTAGAAATGTAAATGCATATATTCCAGAATATCCAGTAGGAACAGCAGATGAAGTTTCAGAAATGATTGAAGAATTTATTCCAGTAGCAACAGCTTTAATTGGACTTAAAAACTTAAAAATAATTTCTTTTGGACCAAGACCACAAGATTTCTTAGCTTGCAATGCACCAATTAAGCAATTATATAATTTAGGAGTAGAAATTGAAGAAAACTCTGAATTAGATTTATATGCAGCATTTAATGACCACAAAGATGACCCTAGAATTCCAGATGTAATTGCAGATATGGAAAAAGAATTAGGCGAAGGAAATAAAATGCCTGGTATTTTACCTAAGCTTGCACAATATGAACTTACATTATTAGATTGGATGGAAGGACATAAAGGGTCAAGAGAATTCGTAGTATTTGCTAATAAGTGCTGGCCATCATTCCAAACTCAATTTGGATTTGTTCCATGCTATGTTAATAGCAGATTAACAGCTAAAGGAATAGCAGTATCATGCGAAGTTGATATTTATGGAGCATTAAGTGAATATATTGGAACTTGCATAAGTCAAGATGTTGTAACTTTACTAGATATTAATAATACAGTTCCAAAAGATATGTATGAGTCAGATATCAAAGGAAAGTTTAACTATACATTAAAAGATACATTTATGGGATTCCACTGCGGTAATACAGCAGCATGCAAATTAACAAGCTGTACTATGAAAAATCAAATGATTATGGCAAGAGCTTTAGAGCCAAATCAAGAGCCAAACATTACAAGAGGAACTCTTGAAGGAGATATAGTTCCAGGAGAAATAACTTTCTTCAGATTACAAAGTAATGCAGATGCAGAGCTTACTGCATATGTTGCAGAAGGCGAAGTATTACCAGTTGCAACAAGATCTTTTGGGGCAATAGGAATATTTGCAATTCCTGAAATGGGAAGATTCTATAGACATGTGTTAATAGAAGGAAGATATCCTCATCATGGAGCAGTTGCATTTGGACACTTTGGTAAGGCAATCCATAATTTATTTAGATACTTAGGAGTTAAGGAAATAGGCTTTAATCAACCTAAAGGAATGCTATATAAAACAGAAAATCCATTTATAAAATAATATATTAATTTTTTTTATTGCACTATAAAAAGGCTGTATCATATCACCAGATACGGCCTTTTTACTTTAATAAAATAAAATATAAGCATATCCACAAAATGTTATAAATAAAATTCTATATAAACAATTATTATGAGGGATTGGCTTGGTAAATATTAATAATAAAGTTTATTTTGGAGATGAAAACCTGGAGGAATTACTTTATGAAGTAATTAAAAATAAATTATTACAGGTGACACATGATATAAAAAACGGAGATAGTAGTATTATCTTGGATAAAAAGTTAAATCCATCTTTAGAAGATAAAGTAGAGGTGGATAAATAGAATGAAAAAGATATGGAATGTAGCTATATATGCAAGGGTTTCAACAGATAAAAAGGATCAAAGTGAATCTATTCCGGCACAAGTTGGTAATTTAAAAAAATGGCTTTTAGAAAAAGAAATAAGTGATATTAATTCTGTATATAATTTAATCGATATTTATGAAGATCAAGGAACATCTGGATCTACATTCGAAAGACAAGCTTTTATTAGGATGAAACAAGCTATTGAAGATAAAAAGATTAATATGATTCTTACACGTGATTTATCAAGATTTTCAAGAAATTATGTTTTAGCAGGATATTATCTAGAGGATTATTTTAAAGTTAATAATGTAAGATTTGTATCTGTTTTAGATAATGTAGATACAGAAAATGAGTTTAATGATATCATTCCATTTAAAAATATTTTGAATGAAATGTATATTAAGGATTGTAGTAAAAGAGTAAGAAGTGCCTTATTAGAAAGAATGCAAAGAGGTTCATCTATTGCCAGCAAGCCTCCATATGGCTATAAATTTGAGGAATACTATGAGGGAAATCAAAAAACTATAGTATTAGTACCAGAAGGTGGAGAAGCTACAGAGGTTATAAAAGAAATTTTTACATTATATATAAGTGGATGGGGAGCAGGAAAAATTGCTAATTATTTAAATGAAAAAGGCATAGAGCCACCAGCAGCAAGATTAAAAAACTTTAAAAATAAAAAGACTGGGTTATGGAATAGCAATACTATATTTTCTATATTAAAAAATCCTAAGTATGGCGGATATATGGCACAACAAAGATGGAAAAAGGTAAGTTATAAAATAAATCAAGTTAGGGCTACAGATGAAAGTGAATGGATATGGGGAGGGGAGTTCGATGGAATAATAGACAAGAATACATTTAATAATGTTCAAAGGCTACTAAGCGAAAGAAGTAGTGGATATAGATATAAAAATGGGGTTTTGCACCCATTTTCAAGAGTTTTAAAATGTGGGGATTGTAACGGCTCAATGACTTATAAAGCACAATATAAAGGATATAAATGTTCAAATAGTCAAAAAGGTGGGAGTAGGTGTACAGCTCATAGCGTAAAGGAAGATTATTTAATAGAAATCATAAAAGAAAATTTAATAAAGTTAATAGATGAAAATATAGATAAAAACAAATATTATAATCTAATAAAAGATATAAAGATAGACAATAATTTTGAGAAAGAATTACTCACAGTTGAACATGAGTTATCCACATTAGATAATAAATTCCAAAAGTTATATGAGGATAAATTAACAGATTTAATCACAGAAAGAAATTTTAATAATATGGTTAAGGTTATTCAAGATAAACAAGAAAAACTAATTAAAAGAAATAAAGAACTGCATACAATGATTGATAATAGTATTAATAATAATATCTTAGAAATATACAATAATAAAATAAAAAGAATATTAGAGCTTAAAGAAATAGACAGAGAATTTATAGAGGCAGTAGTAGATAAAATTATTGTTACAGAAAATAAAGAAAAGCAAGAAAAAATGATTGAGGTGTATTTTAAGTTTAGTAATAAAATATAAAGTTTGAGTTGTAATTAGTAATATATAAGTATTATAAAAATAGCCTTTATCATTAACAAAGAAACCGCTACATGTATAGGTCTATCTGCTGTTAAGCTTTTGAAGAAAGATGGAGATGCTGTTATGGTTGTATTGCCTTCTGATCATCATATAGAAAACGAGAAGGTTTATATAGAAACATTATCACAAGCTGTGGATATCGCAAATAAAAGACGGGGAATAGTAACACTTGGTATATCTCCAACAAGAGCAGAAACAGGCTATGGGTATATCGAGATGGGACAAAGAATACAATCATCAGAGATACCAACTTATAAAGTAGCTAGGTTTACTGAAAAACCTAATGTGGAAGTCGCAAAAGACTTTTTATTAAAAGGAACTTATTTATGGAATTCAGGAATGTTTGTTTTTAGAGCAGATGTAATATTAAGAGAAATAGAAAAATATCTTCCACAACTATATAAATCATTAATGGAAATATATAAGCATATTGGGGAAGAAGATGAAGAAGAAGTTATTAACGAGCAATATTCATTAATAGATGGAATATCAATAGATTTTGGAGTTATGCAAAAAACTAGAAAGGCTTTCGTTATAAAAAGTGATTTTGTATGGGATGATATAGGAAGCTTTTCAGCACTAAGTAGATATTTAGAAGAAAAGAAAGATAATAAAACAAGTAATAATGTATATTTGCAAGATAGTGAAAATTGCTCTATATTTGGAGATAAAAATTTAATAATTGGATTAGGAATAAAAGATTTAGTTATAGTAGATGCTGGAGATGTTATTCTTATAATGGACAAGAATAAGGATCAGGAAATAAAACATTTACTAAGTGATCTGACTAATAAACCTGAATATGAAGACTACATTTAGAGGGAAGATTGATCTTCCCTATTTTATTTGTAATATTCTATTAATTTTATGATAAAATATACATATAATAGTTAAATTAATTAAGGAGGATTAGATTTGGGTAAAGGAGTAAGCATTCAGTGTAAGAGATGTGATTATAGTGCAACGTTATTTGAAGGGATTGGTTCTAGGACTAAAGACTTCGAAGTGTTTAGAGGAGAGCTTACTAAGAAAAGAAATGACAGTATAGACTTTATATTAAGTAAGAAAAATATTAACAATATAAGCTATTATAATGCATATGTAAAATGTGATAAGTGTGGAAATTTAGCAACAGTTCCTTACGTAGAAATTAATTATGATGATAATAAAATTTTCAAATTAGAGTATAGCTGTGAAATATGTAGAAGTAAATATAAGGTAGTTAGTGAAGATGAGATAGTTAACAGTAGATGTCCAATTTGTAATTACGAGCATTTACAAAATTCTAGAAGTATATTTTGGGATTAATAGAAAGCAAAAAAAGGTTATATTTTTATATGAGTTTTTGTAAATGTATTCATGAATATTTTCTTTTAGATATAAAAATAAATTTTAATAATAAATAATTCGATAAAATAAAATATATATGTGTTATTAAAAAGTTACTATATAAATAAAAAAATTATAAGGATTTGGGAGGGTATATATGTTAAAAAAATTAGCTTCAGATGCTCTAGGACTAAGTGATATAGGAAAAATAATTGATAAAAAGGATTTTAATAAGGTGGATGCAGATGATTATATAATGCATGAAGATGGAGAACAAATATTTTTCCTTATAAAATCAAGAACTGATGAGTATTGCTTCACTAATTTAGCTCTTATCCATGTAGATGGTACTTCTGCTGTAAGTAAAAAGAGACTTGTGGCAAGATATGATTATTATAGAAATGAAATTAGAAATGTTGCTATAGAAACAGCTGGGACTATAGATCTGGATTGTGAAATTAAATTTATTATTGGAGAAACAGCTTTTTCAATAGATGTAGATAAAAATCAAATAGAACAATTAAAGGATTTATATAAATCATTAATTAGAATATCTCATATAATACATGAAAATGATATTATGCTTACTAAATCTGAAGAAACTTTAAAAATAGCAGCCAGTGCTTGTGCATCAAGTAAGGTTGTTGAAGGAAATGCAGCAGAAATATTTAAAGATATAAATGAGTATGCTTTTAATTGGACAAAGATAAGTAGAGAAAATTACATTAAAAAAGATTTTTCTGATGTGTTTAAGAATTATATAAATAACTAATATTAATAACCATAAACTTATTTACTAAATATTAAGTTTATGGTTATTTTTTATATAAGTATTTGTAGAAGTTCATCTATTATTAATGCAATACTTAAATTTATTTAACAATAGAGGATATTAAATTGATTTAAATATTGAATATAATTTTTTATTAAGTCATGATTACATGGATTTTTATTTAAATATATATTTTTTTATAATGAATTCTGAATTTTAAATTAATATTGAAATTATAAATTTAAAATTAAATTTATTTATTGTATAATCAATATAAAATATAAGGAGATTAAGATGATGGGTGTAGAGAAAAAAAGAGAATTTATAATTAATACGCTGTACTTAGCAATCGTTTCTGCAATAATATATATTGCAATTAGATATGGGCTAGCTTGGTTTTTACCATTTGTAATAGGATTTGGAATAGCATTTATATTAAAGCCATTGATAAATCTAATATCAAGAAAATCTGGGGTAAATAGGAAGGCGGTTGCTGGTATTACAGTTTTAATTTTTTATACAACAGTTGGAGCCTTATTTACATTAATTATAGTAAAGGTATTTGTTGCATTAAAGGAATTATTTATTAAATTGCCAGGCATTTATATGACTTCTATAGAACCAGCAATATTTCAGTTATCTAGCGGATTTGAAGATATATTGATAAAATTAGATCCTACTTTAGTGCAAGCTATAAGAGATATTATATCCTCATTTACAGAATCATTAGGAGCTGTAATTTCTAGTATATCATCAGGCGTTGTTGTATTTGTATCATCAACAGTTACTTCTGTACCAACATTTTTTATTATAGTGATATTTTCCATTATTGCATCTTTCTTCTTTGCGATGGATTATACAAATATAACAAGTTTTATAACAAGACAATTTTCTGAAAAAACTTCTAGTTTGATATTTGATGTTAAAGATTATATAGTTGGTACCTTATTTAAATTTGTAAAGGCTTATTCAATAATAATAACAGTAACTTTTATAGAACTAGCTATAGGGCTATCTATATTAAGGATAGAGGGCGCAATTACAATAGCATTATTAATAGCTTGTGTAGATGTACTTCCTGTACTTGGAACAGGTGGGATAGTTATACCTTGGATTATAATAGAATTAATTAGAGGTAATATAGCTTTAGCAATAGGATTAACTATAGTTTATGTTGTTATAACAATAGTAAGAAACGTTTTAGAACCAAAAGTTGTAGGACAGCAAGTTGGGTTGCATCCTATAATAATGTTGATGTGTATGTTTATAGGAGTTAAAATATTTGGATTCCTAGGATTATTTGTATTACCTATAATAGTTATAATATTAAAAAACTTAAATGATAGTGGAAAGATACATATATTTAAATAGGAAGACAATAAAAATTATTATTTAAGAAAATTTAAAAGTGAATTAAGTAATTTATTAAAAGATAGTGAATAAACGATATATTAATATTTATTAAAAGATGTAGATATATGAAAGTATAGATTATTATACTGAATATATCTATTATTTTATAAATAATACCTTTATAAATAGGAGTAGCATATGAAAATTGAATTTTATGAAAAAAATATAGTAGAAAATGAAAAATTACTTTATGCAATAATTGTATCAAGATATAAGAATAAATGGATATTTGTTAAACATAAAGAACGAGATACGTGGGAAATTCCAGCAGGACATAGAGAAATTAATGAAGATATAAATTTTACGGCAAAAAGAGAATTATTTGAAGAAACAGGAGCTAAGGAATTTGAAATATTATACATGAACGATTATTCTTTAGAGATTAATGGAAAGAAAAGTTACGCGGCATTATTCTTTGCTGAAATATATTCTTTAGGAGATTTGCCGGATTTTGAAATAGGAGAAATTAAAGAATTTGATAATATACCTAAAAATTTAACTTATCCAGATATACAACCTAAATTATTCGAAAAAATAAAAGAAGTATTAAAGGTAAATATTAACAAATTATAGATTTAAGGTTATAATGGTTAAGAGAGAAGGCAATTACTAATATGATAATAAGTGGGGCTATATACAAGAAAACATATTTGTTTTTTATCATCTATAGTATTATCATATAGTTAAATAAGAAAAGCGAGGTGAGGAAATTATGATGATGAATACTCACAAAGCTTTAGCACAACAATTTATAAGCAATGTAGAAGAGGATAAAGTCTTTATAATAAATGATGGACATTTTATATGGGGAAACTTAAAACCTGATTCTGTATCAAAGTATAAATTTAAAAAACACTATATAGATGAAAGTTTTGATATGGTTGTTAAAAAGATAGAATTTTTATCCTCATTAACTTTAGATGATATCTATAGTAGATATTCATCTAAAAAATTTAATCAAGAGCTAGGCGTTGTTTGTCATTTTTTATGTGACTTTTTCTGTATTCCACATTTTCAAAGATGGGAATTTAAAAGTGCTAATGCTATGAAGGAACATGTATTATATGAAAATGAATTAAATAAATTTTCTAAGGATTATAATATAAAAAGAGATATGAATTTCCACCTAACATCAGAAGAAATTGGGAAGTATATAATGAAACTTCAAAAAGAATACGAAGGAATAGCCTCATACGAGAAAGATTTACTTTTTGCTAGTCATATTTGTAGTACTGTTGTGAATATGGTATTAAACGAAGTAGTTTTAAATCAAAAGTTAAAAGAGCATATAGCTTTAGTAATATAGAGAGTCAATAGACTCTCTATTTTTTTATATAAGGACAGTATAAAAGCATAAGATTTCGAAAATCTTATTATATAAGAAGTTTAACAGTGTAATATTTGAAAAGTAGATTTATGGAAAATTTTTTTATTTAAAGTTGACACATTTGATGGGAATATCATATAATATTATTAAATAAACATATGAGCAATTGTTCATATGTTGTGGGAGGGAATTATGGAAGAGAATAAATTAGAAAGTTGTAATTGTACAATAATTCATAAGGATGTTGTTGATAAAGTAAGAAAGTCTATACCAGATGAGGAAAAATTATACGATTTAGCTGATTTATTTAAAGCTTTTAGTGATTCTACAAGAATAAAAATATTATGTGCTTTATTCCAGGAAGAATTATGTGTATGTGATTTAGCTGCACTATTGAATATGACACAATCTGCAATCTCACATCAGCTTAGAGTATTAAAATCAAATAGATTAGTTAAGTTTAGAAGAGATGGGAAAGTTATATATTATTCATTATCAGATGATCATATCAAGCATATATTTAATGAAGGATTTAAGCACATTATTGAATAGGAAAGTGGTGAAAAATATGAGTAGTAATGAAATAAAATTAATTTTATCAGGTTTAACATGTGCAAATTGTGCAAACAAAATTGAAACAAGAGTAAATAGTATCAATGGTGTTAAAGAAGCTACTTTAAATTTTACAACATCAACTTTAATTATAGAATTAAATGGGGAAAGACATAATGATGATGTTATAGCAGAAGCAAAAGGGATAATAAATAAACTTGAACCAGGTGTCAAAGTATTTAATAAAAATGAAAATAATATTGTTACTAAAGAAGTTAATAAGTGTACAAGTGGTACGTGTTCAATAGAAAATAAAAGTGATAAAGAAAATCATAATCATGACAATAATCATTCTCATAGCAATTTAAGAGGCGAATCCAATGAGAATTCTCATGAACACTCACATGAACACTCACATGGACATTCACATGATCATTCTCATGGGCATTCACATGATCATTCTCACGGAGAAGCAGTGAGTTTGAAAGAAAACATGAGGCTAATAATAGGAGCAATAGTATATGCAATTGCTTTGATTTCAACTGAAGGATCAATTCTATCTGTAGTATTATTTGCGCTTAGTTATGTATTAGTTGGAGGAGAAGTTGTATTAACTGCTATAAAAAATATCTTAAGAGGAGAAGTTTTTGATGAAAATTTCTTAATGACAGTAGCTACTTTAGGTGCATTCTTTGTAGGAGAGTTTCCAGAAGGTGTAGCTGTTATGTTATTTTATCAAATAGGAGAAGTATTCCAATCATATGCAGTAAATAGATCAAGGAAATCAATTACTTCTCTTATGAATATAAGAGCTGATTATGCAAATATTTTAAAGAATGGGAAAGAAGAAAAAGTTAACCCAGAAACTGTTAATATAGATGATGTAATAATTATAAAACCAGGAGAAAGAGTGCCATTAGATGGTACAGTATTAGATGGAACGAGTTTTGTTGATACATCAGCGCTTACTGGAGAATCAGTTCCAAGAGAAATTTCAATAGGAGAAGATATATTAGCTGGTTTTATAAATACTAATGGTGTTTTAAAGGTAAAAGTAACTAAGAACTTTAAGGAGTCAACAGTTTCTAGAATTTTAGAATTAGTAGAAAATGCTTCTAATAAAAAGGCACCAACTGAAAAGTTTATAACTAAATTTGCAAGAATTTATACTCCAATAGTTGTTTTCTCTGCATTAGCATTGGCAATAATACCACCTTTAGTGATAAAGGATGCAAGTTTTTATGACTGGATTTATAGAGCATTGATATTCTTAGTAGTATCTTGTCCATGTGCTTTGGTAGTTTCAATCCCTCTTGGATTATTTGCTGGAATTGGTGGTGCTTCTAGAAAAGGTATATTAGTTAAGGGTGGAAATTACTTAGAGGCACTTAAAGATGTTAATACAGTTGTTTTTGATAAAACAGGAACATTAACAAAAGGTGTTTTCAAAGTAACCGAAGTAAATAATATTGATATACCTAAAGAAGAGCTAATAAAGGTTGCAGCTATTTCTGAAAGTTTATCAAATCATCCAATAGCACAATCTATAATTAAGGAATATGGAAAAGAAATAGATTCTAATGAATTAAGTGATTACGAAGAGATATCTGGACATGGAATTAAGGTAACTATTAATAATTCACAAGTATTAATTGGTAACTATAAGCTTATGGAAAAGTTCGAAATAAAATATAATAATATAAATTCAATTGGAACAATAGTCCATGTAGCAATAAATAATGAATATAAAGGTAATATAGTAATTTCAGATGAAATAAAAGAAAGTTCTAAATCAGCAATAGCAGGTTTAAAGAGTATAGGTGTATCTCAAACTGTTATGTTAACAGGAGACAATAAATCCGTAGGAGAAAAGGTAGCATCATTAGTAGGTGTTGATAAAGTGTTTGCTGAATTGTTACCAGGAGATAAGGTTGATAAAGTAGAAGAGTTAATTGAAAATAATTCAACTGAAGGAAAGGTTATATTTGTAGGTGATGGAATAAATGATGCTCCAGTTTTAGCAAGAGCAGATATTGGAGTTGCTATGGGTGGTATTGGATCAGATGCGGCTATAGAGGCAGCAGATGTTGTTTTAATGAAAGATGATCCAGAGGCTCTAGTTACAGCTATTAAAGTTGCAAGAAAAACCAATAAAGTATTATGGCAAAATATAATATTCTCATTAGGAGTAAAAGTTCTTGTATTACTTTTAGGAGCTTTTGGTATTGCTAATATGTGGGAAGCTGTATTTGCAGATGTTGGAGTTACAGTAATAGCAGTAATAAACTCAACAAGATGCTTGAAATAATTTCAAATACTATTTTTATTGACAAATTTCAGCATATTCAATATAATAAACTAGGTTGAGAACATTTCAGGCATAAGGGAAGCATACAAGATCATTATCTTGTTTACAGAGCATATTAATAAGGCTTTGTATAAATTTGAGACTTATGTATAACGGATCTGCTACGTTATACATAAGTCTTAATTTTTTTATGTAATATAACTACACTAAATTTTATATGAAAATAAAATTTGTTAAAAATATATAAGAAATGTATAAATTGGCAATAATAATAGTATGTAAACTTATATGATTGAGAAAAAATTAACTATTTTATATGAATTTTAGCTTGTTAAATAGTTAACCTAAGTTGTTTTAAAATTATGATAAAAGTGGTAAAATAATAAATATAAATAAGAATAATATTGTTTTAATATATAAGATAAGAGAAAGTAGGAGAATATATAGTATGGATAAGAAAAAGAATATTTCAATGGCTGTAATCAAGAGATTACCAAAATATCATAGATATTTACAAGAATTGTTAAGAAACGATGTAGATAGAATCTCTTCAAAAGAACTTGGAGAAAAAATAGGATTTACGGCATCACAAATAAGACAGGATTTAAATTGTTTTGGTGATTTTGGTCAACAAGGATATGGATACAATGTAAAGGACTTATATAATCAAATTAGCATTATATTAGGATTAAATAGAGAATATAAGGGTGTAATCATCGGAGCCGGAAATATAGGTCAGGCAATAGCAAATTACAGTAGATTTTCTCAAATTGGATTAGATATAGAAGCAATATTTGATGCAAATCCAAAACTTATAGGAATGAGAATAAGAGATATAGAAATACAAGATATAGATATACTAAAAGATTATCTTGAAGATAATAACATAGATATAGGTATAATTTGTGTTCCAAGAATTAATGCACAAAAGGTATGCGATACTTTAGTGGAAAATGGAGTAACAGGTATATGGAATTTTGCACCTGTTGATTTAATAGTACCAGAAGATATAACAGTAGAAAATGTTCATTTATCAGAAAGTTTATTGACATTAATATATTTATTACATGATAAAAATGAAAATAAATAACTAAATTGATAATTGGATTAAATTAGAAATAGTTATTGCAAAAGAAAATTTTAAAGTTTATAATAATAATTGAAGCATCTGCTTCAATTATTTTTGCTTATGATTGTTATAAGATTAACAAATTTGTTGTTTTATGATACATATTAACATTAATATAATTTTTAATATGTTTTAAATGCAATTATAAGATACTACATGGGTTATGTCTATTGAAAAAACTTAATATAAGCATGGATAAAAGGGAGGATTCTATAATGGAATTAAAAAATATAATTCTTGAAAAAGAAGAAAATCTAGCGATTGTTACAATTAATAGACCTAAAGCATTAAATGCATTAAACTCAGAAACATTAAAAGATTTAGACGTAGTATTAGAAGACTTAGAAAATGATAGTAATATTTATTGTGTTATATTAACAGGAGCTGGAGAAAAAGCTTTTGTCGCAGGAGCTGATATTTCAGAAATGAAAGATTTATCAGAGGAAGAAGGAAAAGAATTTGGCCTTTTAGGAAACAGAGTTTTCAGAAGATTAGAAAAATTAGACAAGCCTGTAATTGCAGCAGTATCAGGATTTGCTCTTGGTGGTGGTTGTGAATTAGCTATGGCTTGTGATATAAGAATAGCTTCAGAAAAGGCAAGATTTGCTCAACCAGAGGTTGGTCTTGGAATAACACCAGGATTTGGGGGAACTCAAAGGTTAGCTAGACTAGTTGGAGAAGGTAAGGCTAAAGAGCTTATTTATACATGTGCAACTGTAAAAGCAGAAGAAGCACTTAGAATTGGTTTGGTAAATAAAGTTGTAGCTCTTGAAAATTTAATGGAAGAAGCAAAAACTATGGCAAATACCATAATAGCTAATGCTCCAATAGCAGTTAAGTTATGTAAGGATGCTATAAATAGGGGAATGCAAGTTGATATAGATACAGCTGTAGAAATTGAAGCTGAGGATTTTGGGAAATGCTTCTCTACAGAAGATCAAAAAGAAGGAATGGCAGCTTTCATGGAAAAGAGAGCTAAAAATTTTTCAAATAAATAGTCAGAAAAAATAAAATATAACGAATTGTCGCAATATTAAAACGGAAGTGTTTAAGTAAAAAGGGTGCAATATCGAGGAGGTATAATAAATGAATTTTCAATTAACTAGAGAACAAGAATTAGTAAGACAAATGGTTAGAGAATTCGCTGTGAATGAAGTAAAACCAATTGCTGCTGAAATTGATGAGACAGAAAGATTTCCAATGGAAAATGTTAAAAAGATGGCTGAACTTGGAATGTTAGGAATTCCATTTGCTAAAGAATATGGCGGAGCTGGTGGAGATACTCTTTCTTATATTTTAGCAGTAGAAGAACTATCAAAAGTTTGTGGAACTACAGGGGTTATAGTATCTGCTCATACTTCTCTTTGTGCTTCTTTAATAGAACAATTTGGAACAAAAGAGCAAAAAGAAAAATATCTAGTAGATCTTGCAAGTGGCAAAAAGCTAGGAGCTTTTGGATTAACAGAACCAGGAGCAGGTACAGATGCAGCAGGACAACAAACTGTAGCCGTGTTAGATGGAGATAATTATATATTAAATGGATCAAAGATATTTATAACAAATGGTGGAGTAGCTGATACATTTATAATTTTTGCTATGACTGATAGAAGTAAAGGAACAAGAGGAATTTCAGCATTTATAGTTGAAAAAAGTTTTGAAGGCTTCTCAATTGGTAAAAAGGAAGATAAGCTTGGAATTAGAGGATCTTCAACAACAGAATTAGTTATGAGTAATTGTGTAGTACCAAAGGAAAACTTAATTGGACAAGAAGGTAAGGGCTTTGGTATAGCTATGAAAACTCTTGATGGTGGAAGAATTGGTATAGCAGCTCAAGCTTTAGGAATTGCAGAAGGTGCATATGATGAAGCAGTTGCTTATATGAAAGAAAGAAAGCAATTTGGAAAACCATTATCAGCATTCCAAGGACTTCAATGGATGATAGCAGAAATGGATACTAAAATTGAAGCTGCAAGACATTTAGTTTATAAAGCTGCTTGGTTAAAAGATAATAGACTTCCATATTCAGTAGATGCAGCAAGAGCTAAGCTTTATGCAGCAGAAGTTGCTATGGATGTAACAACTAAGGCAGTTCAAATATTTGGTGGATATGGATACACTAAAGAATACCCAGTTGAAAGAATGATGAGAGATGCAAAGATAACTGAAATATATGAAGGAACTTCAGAAGTTCAAAAGATGGTTATTTCAGGAAATGCTTTAAGATAATAGGGGGAGGATTTATAAATGAATATAGTAGTTTGTTTAAAACAAGTTCCAGATACAACAGCTGTTAAAATTGATCCAAAGACAGGAACTCTTATAAGAGATGGTGTTCCGTCAATAATAAATCCAGAAGATAAGCATGCTTTAGAAGCAGCCTTAACTTTAAAAGATAATGTAGGTGGAAAGGTTACAGTAATAAGTATGGGACCTCCTCAAGCAAAAAATGCATTAAGAGAAGCGTTATGTATGGGGGCTGATGAAGCTATACTTATAACAGATAGAGCTTTTGCTGGTGCCGACACATTAGCTACTTCAAAGACTTTAGCAGGAGCAATAAGAACCTTAGAATATGATATAGTTTTTGCTGGAAGACAAGCTATAGATGGGGATACTGCTCAAGTTGGACCAGAAATTGCAGAACATTTAAATATACCTCAAGTGACATATGTTCAAGATGTTAAGGTAGAGGATGATGGATTATTAATAAATAGAGCATTAGAGGACGGTTATGAATTAATAAAGGTTAATACACCAGTTTTATTAACAGCTATAAAAGAATTAAATGAGCCAAGATATATGAATGTTAGATATATCTTTGATACTGCAAATACAGAAATAAAAGTTTGGTCAGCAGACGATTTAGAAGTAAATAAAGAAGAATTAGGACTTAAAGGTTCACCAACAAAGGTTAAAAAGTCAATGACTAAAGAAGCTAAGGGAGCAGGCGAATTAATAAATGAAGTTCCAGGTGAAGCTGTAAAATATGTATTAGGTAAATTAAAAGAAAAACACTACATCTAGGAAATATGGGAGGTAAAAAAGATGAGTTTAGCAGATTACAAAGGCGTATGGGTATTTGCAGAGCAAAGAGAAGGAGAGCTTCAAAAGGTTTCTCTAGAGTTACTTGGTGAAGGAAGAAAAATTGCAGATAAATTAGGTGTAAAATTAACAGCTCTTTTATTAGGAGATAATATAAGAGATTTAGCTGATACATTAGGAAGACATGGAGCAGATGAAGTTATAGTTGCAGAAAATGAATTATTAAAGCACTATACTACTGATGGTTATACAAAGGTTATTTGTGACTTAGCAAATGAAAGAAAGCCAGGAATTTTATTTATAGGAGCAACTTTCATTGGAAGAGATTTAGGACCTAGAGTAGCTGCAAGATTATCTACAGGATTAACAGCAGACTGCACAGTTTTAGATGTTGATGTTGAAAAAGCAGATTTATTAGCTACAAGACCAGCATTTGGTGGTAACTTAATGGCTACAATTGCATGCCCAGATCACAGACCACAAATGGCAACAGTAAGACCTGGAGTATTTGAAAAGCTTCCAGATGAAGATAGAAGCTTTACTGTGGAAGAAGTGGAAGTAAAAATCTTAGATTCAGATATCAGAACTAAAATAGTTGAAATAGTAAAAGAAGCTAAGGATATTGTTGATATAAGTGAAGCTAACTTTATAGTTTCAGGTGGTAGAGGAGTAGGAGCAAAAGAAAACTTTGCTATTTTAGAAGAATTAGCAGAAGCTTTAGGTGGAACAGTAGCAGGCTCAAGAGCAGCTGTTGAAAATGGCTGGATAGAAAGAGATTATCAAGTTGGTCAAACAGGTAAGACAGTAAGACCTACTATATATATAGCTTGTGGTATTTCAGGTGCAATACAACACGTTGCAGGTATGCAAGATTCAGATTTAATAATAGCTATAAATAAAGATGCATCAGCTCCAATAATGAAAACAGCTGATTATGCAATAGTTGGAGACTTGTTAAAAGTTGTTCCAGAAATGACAGCTCAAGTAAAGGCAATGAAAGAGAATTAAAATTGGGAGGTTTTTTAATATGGAAAAGATTTTTGTTATAGGTGCTGGAACTATGGGAGCAGGTATAGTTCAAGCTTTTGCTCAAAAGGGCTATGAAGTAATAGTTAGAGATATAAAAGACGAATTTGTTGAAAGAGGTATAGCTGGGATTAATAAAGGGCTAACTAAGTTAGTTGCTAAAGGAAAGATGACTGAAGAAGATAAGGAAGCTGTTCTTTCTAGAATAACTGGAACTACTGATTTATCTCTTGCAGAAGATTGTGATTTAGTAATTGAAGCTGCTGTTGAAAATATGGAAATTAAAAAGAGTATATTTGCTGAATTAGATGGAATTTGTAAAGAATCTACTATATTAGCTTCTAATACATCATCTTTATCAATAACAGAAGTTGCTTCAGCAACAAAGAGACCTGATAAAGTTATAGGAATGCATTTCTTTAATCCAGCTCCAGTAATGAAGCTAGTAGAAATTATAAAAGGTATGGCAACATCAAATGAAACTTTTGATGCTATAAAAGAATTATCAGTAGCAATTGGAAAAGAGCCAGTAGAAGTTGCAGAGGCACCAGGATTTGTTGTTAATAGAATACTTATACCAATGATTAATGAAGCATCATTTATCCTTCAAGAAGGAATAGCTTCAGTTGAAGATATAGATACAGCTATGAAATATGGTGCAAATCATCCAATGGGGCCTTTAGCTTTAGGAGATCTTATAGGTTTAGATGTATGTTTAGCTATTATGGATGTTTTATATAATGAAACAGGAGATACTAAATATAGAGCAAGTAATCTTTTAAGAAAGTATGTTAGAGCTGGATATCTTGGAAGAAAGAGTGGAAGAGGATTCTACAATTATTAAAAGTTAAATCTAAATAGGATTTGATTTGCTTAGCTTATTAAGATAGAGGAGTTTATTTAATTCCTCTATTTTTTATATTTAAAATGATAATAGCCACATTAAAACATTAATATGTTAGAAGATTAGTATATTTATTTAATAAAATTAAGAGAAAATATTATTATTGGATATCAATTATCCATTTTGTTTATAGTATGATATAATTTATAAAGAGTAAATTTTTAATATTAAGTTATCCGTTGAGGGGGAAAAGGCAACCTAATAAGAATAGTTTATTAATATCTCGGGGATAAATAATATATTAATGATATATATGAGGTGAAAAAATGGATTTTAAAAATGTTTTATTTGAAGATAATAAAGTAATAATACAAGGTACAAAGAATTTTAATATAAAACAAATATTAGAGTGTGGACAATGTTTTAGATGGGATAAGATAGAAGATAATAACTATATCATAGTTGCTTATGGAAGAGTTATTGAAGTAGTTCAAAATGATGATGAAGTTATTATATTAAATTCAAATGAAGAAGATTTTAATAATATATGGAAAAATTATTTTGATTTAGAAAGAAACTATGATGAAATAAAAGATGAACTTGCAAAAGATGAAATACTTAGAAAGAGTGTTGAATTTGGATATGGTATAAGAATATTAAATCAAGATCCTTTTGAAATTCTTATAAGTTTCATAATATCTGCAAGAAATAGCATTCCTTCAATAAAGAAAACTGTTAAGAAGATATGTGAAAAATGGGGAGAAAAGATAGAGTATAAAGAAAATGAATATTATACTTTTCCAACTCCACAAGCAATTAAAGATGCTACATTAGAAGAAATCCAAGAAACAGGAGCATCTTTTAGAAGTAAGTACATATTAGATACAATTAAAAAAGTAAATGAAGCTATAGAAGTTAAAGAAGAAATTAAATTAAATCCTAATAAGTATGCTGAAAGACCGGAAATATTAGATTTTGATTTAGAATATATAAAGTCATTAAATGATGATGAATGCCATATAGCACTTCAAAAATTTATGGGTGTTGGTGCTAAGGTAGCAGATTGTATAATGCTATTTTCAATGACAAAACACTCAGCGTTCCCTGTAGATGTATGGGTAAAGAGAGCTATGATTCATTTTTATGTGGCACCAGATGTTTCATTAAACAAAATGAGAGTATTTGCAAGAGATAAATTTGGAGCTTTATCAGGAATGGCTCAACAATATTTATTCTACTATGCTAGAGAAAATAAAATTGAAGTATAGAATTTTAATAAATTGAGAATATAAAGGCTAAGATAACTAGAAATGTTCCATAAGCTAAATAGCTACACAAAGAAGTACTAGGCTTGGAAAACCTACTATGCCAATAGTTTTGGTTAACTCGCTGCGCTCAAACAATTAAGCAACACTAAGGCCTAGCAGTTTTTCCTTCGCCAAGTACTTCTAATTGCTCGCTATATGCTTATTTCACGGTCTATTTATCTTCGCTAACTTATATTTCTCCACTTAAAATTATTAAATGAAGAATTAGTCTCATTAATACATATCATTATGTTTACGGAGTCTTTATATTCGCAATTTATTACTATTGGAATTTAATAATAATGAATATATAATTAAATTGATGGATTTTAATATAATATATAAAGTAATAAATACAGATTATAGGTAATAAGGTTAGTAATAATACGTGTAATACATCCAATCACATATATAAATGTAGTAGGGGGAAACAAAATGTATTATTTAGGAATTGATGGTGGAGGCACTAAAACAAAGTATCTATTAGTAGATGAAAAGTTACAAAAGGTATGCGAAAGAGAAGGAGCAACTATACACATTCATCAAGTTGGAGTAGAAGGCATTAAGAGTGAGCTAAGAGAAAATATTTCAAAGATATGTGAAGAAGCAAACATTTCTGTAAAGGATATCTCATACGCATTTGCAGGGGTACCCGGATATGGTGAAAGCTTAGATGATATGGTTAAAATTGATAGAGCTATAAAAGAAGTTATGGAAATACCGTATTCAATTGATAACGATGCTGTTAATGGTTGGGCAGGAGGAACTGCTTGTAAGCCAGGTATAAATGTAGTAGCAGGTACAGGAAGCATAGCTTATGGTAGAAATGCAGAAGGAAAGCTAGCAAGATGTGGTGGTTTTGGACCAGGAATAGGCGATGATGGAAGTGCTTATTGGATTGCACTTAGAACGATTAATGAATATACAAAACAAAAAGATGGAAGAAGTGAAAAAACTGTTTTAGTTGATATACTAGAAAAAGAATATAATATAACATATAGATATGAAATTGTTGATATTGCATTTAATAGATTGAAATTTAATAGAACAGAATTAGCTAAGTTTTCAACAATATGCTTTTTAGCAGCAGAAGAGGGATGTCCAGCTTGTAAAAATATATTTAAAGATGCAGCAAAAGCTATATTTGAACACATATCTGCTATATCAAAAGAATTAAATTTCAAAGATGAGTTCGTTGTTTCATACACTGGTGGTGTGTTTAAATCAGGTAAACATGTTTTAGAGCCACTTCAAGAAATGATAAATGAATCAGGATTAAAGTGCCATTTACAAGAACCTGCACTTGATCCTTGGAATGGATCTGTTTTATTAGCATATAATTTAGCTGGTAATACAGTACCTGATAATGTAAAAGAAATATTTAAGTAAATTATAAAAAGGTATTTTTGAAATATATAAGATATAAATAAGTAAGTGGATTTTAAAGAAGAATTTGTTCTTTTTTATACTGAGATAGAAAAGTTTATATGTTTATAAAGTTGAGAATACTATTATTATATTAATAATTAAAAAGAGGACTGCTAATAAATAGCATGTCCTCTTTTTGAAGTAAATTATTTAGCCCAAATTTTAAAGAATCCACCAACTATACCAATTACAAGTAATAAACCTATACATGCAACAGGAGTCCATTTTCTTTTCTTAATTAAGTAGAATAACATTAATGTTAGAGCTAGTGGAAGCATTTGAGGAAGAACACCATCTAATATATTTTGTATATTAATTGGAGCTTCTCCATTTGGTATTTCAATAGCTAGTTTTGTTGCACCATAGTTTGAAGTAAGAGCTCCAACTATGAATACTCCTAACATAGAAGCTGAACGTGTAAATTCCTTAGCATTTTTTGTCAAGATATCAATTGCTTTTGAACCTAAGTTATATGACCAATGCATTAACCAATATCTAAGTCCAAATTGAACACCATTAAATATTAGCAAGAATAGTATTGGACCAATTAAGGATCCACCAATAGCCATGTTAGCAGTGATACCAGCAGTAATTGGAACTAATGTGAACCAGAAAATAGCATCTCCAATTCCACCTAAAGGACCCATAGCAGCAACACGGACAGCACGAATAGTATTAGTATCAGCTTTTTGTTGCTCTAATGACATAATTATACCCATAACAAAAGTTACAAGGAATGGGTGAGTATTAAAGAATTCTAGATTGTGTTTCATTGATTTTGAAAGGTCTTCTTTATTAGTATGAATTTTTTTAAGTCCAGGTAATATTCCATATAGCCATCCAGCAGCCTGCATTCTTTCATAGTTAAATGAAGCCTGTAAGAATAATGAACGCCAAACCATCTTGTTTAAAGTTTTCTTATCAAGTTGTTTGGCAGGAGTCAAATCTTTATATAATGTGTTATTAGATTCCATCTTCGTCATCTCCTCCCATTCCTATATTTGCTGAAGCAGCTTTCATTTTTACATTAATTTGGAAGTCGTAAATGCATATTGCTAGTCCAATAAATGCAATTAATAATAAAGCTGAGCTACCCAAACCTTCAATTTTTCCTATAATAGTTGCAAGTGCAAAACCTGCAAAGTAAACTCCCCATAAGTCATTTGATAACATAATACGTAATAAAATTGCGAATCCAACATAACGCATCATTTTACCAGCAGCACTAAGTCCATCCATGAACCAAGCATATTTTGTTGAGAAGTCGGATAGCCACTCACCAGCAGCACTACCGCCTATTAAACCTATAACAACTACAAGTGCAAAGAATAATCCTAAAGCAGCCATTGCGCCATAGTTAAGTCTTTTGATGCCTTTTGTATCTGCATTATCAGCATATTTATCAGCTTTTGACATTAATGGTGACATGATTGTGAATAATAATGTAACACAATATTGTCCTATTAATGCAAATGGAACTGCTAATCCAACTGCGGCAGCTGGATCTAATTTAGAAGAAATGGCAAATACTACAGCCATTATTCCTCCGATAACTGCATTTGGAGGTTGAGCTCCACCTACAGGCATGTTACCGATTGTCATTAATTGATAAGTACCACCTACAATAAGTCCAGTTTGTAAGTCTCCAAGAATTGCACCAATAACAGCTCCTGATACAATTGGTTGATACAATGATTCTAGGAAACTATATTGGTCAATAGCTGCAATAAATGCAAATACTGCAACCAATAGAATTTGTATAATATTAAAATCCATTTAGCATTCCCCCGTATTATTTAATTATTTAAATATCTTATCAGTACTTTCTGAATTTTCAGTAGGGACTCTTCTTATTTCAAGCTCTACTCCTAATTCCTTTAACCTTTTGAATGCTTCTACATCTTTGTCATTTACTGCAACAGAGCCAGCAACTTGTCTTTTTCCTTCTGCCATGTGCATGTTTCCAATATTAACTTTTTTTATTGGGACACCACCTTCAACAAGTTTTAATACATCTGCAGGAGTTTCACAAACTATAAATATAAGTTGTTTAGCACTAGCTTTATGAATAGTAGTTATAGTTTTTTCAATTGTCCAATATCTAGTTGAAGCGTAAGATGGTGCTGCCATATCCATTAGGCCTTGTCTTAATTTATCTTCAGCCACAACGTCATTTGCAACTAGAATCAAGTTTGCACCAATAGAACCACACCATTGAGTTGCAACTTGTCCATGAATTAATCTATTGTCTATTCTTGTTAATATAATATTTGGCATATTCTCACCCCCTTTTATGTAAACAATTTATTTTGATTGAATACAAGGATATTATATAATTAATATAAATAATAATCTTTATACTTTTTGGTGTTTAATTTATTCTTTTTAACAACGTTTACACAGGGGTTTTGAAAATGTGTAATTTAAGTGGTAATATATACATATATTTATTTATATATGTTTCAACTAATTATCTTTATCACTATACTGTTATATGATTAAAAGTTAATAGATTTATCCTAAGTAAATAAACAAAATTGAAAGCATATAGTATTTTAATTAAGGTCTTAATCATTATGGTTGAAATTTAAGGTGCTTCTCTAAATAAAATAGTAAAATTTATATCCTATTTTTTACATACATCTACTATATTAAATTAATATTGATTAAAAATAATAAAAAGTTACATTTAAAATGAAGTTATGAATTTATAGTGAGGTGATTTATTGTGTATGATAAAACAACAAATGTTGAGTTTAAAAAGTATGGTTTTATTTATGATGAAGCTAAAGATGTAGAGAAGGAAAATTTGATATTAAAGCAAATTGTAACTAGTGATAAGGTTATTTCTAGTTTATATAATTTTTCAGAAGCAGTATATATAGAAGTTGTTGAAGGAATGGCGGCTATACTAATAAGTGATTCAAGTAATGGTAATTTCAAGCTTTTTGCAATTCATAGAAAGCTGGAGATAAAGCCTAATATGTATTTTAATGTTATTTCTATGACATCTCAAACTACTTTTAATTTGATAATACCATTAGGGTACAACCTTAAACTTGAATTTTTAAATAAACCATATGTTTATAATAGAATATTACCGACTATAAATATTCCAGAAATAATAGCATATTACTATACAATTAAAAGTCCAAATTATAAATTTAAGGGTGAAAGGCATAATTTATATGAATTAACATTTGTGGATAATGGAGTTTTAAATACATCTATTGATGGCGTTGATTATACATTAAATCCATATGACTTGGTTATATATGGAAAGAATCAATTTCATACTCAATCTGTAAATAGCGATTCATCTTGTTCATATTTAACAATTATTTTTGATATGGAATCTGATGATGATAGCTCAATATGTAATAGGATATTTCATTGTAGAAAGGAATTATATAATGCAGTAAGAACTTTTGCAAAAAATATATCATCAAATACAATACCATATTCAGAAAATCTTATTTTGAGCAATTTTCATGAAATTATAATTAGATTGTTTCAATACGATTATTTAGAGGTGGATGATAGCAAATTGCCCAAAGAATCATATCAGCATTTTCAAGATGAACTATTGGAAAGAATAATAGAATATATTAATAAGAATGTTGAATCTCCAATAGGTATAGGAGAACTTTGTGAAAGATTTTCAGTTTCCAGATCATCATTGCAAACTTTATTTAAAAATAATTTAAATATATCTCCGAAGAAATATATCAATGATTTAAAATTAGCTAAGAGTAAGCAGTTAATTAAAGAAAATAAATATACTATTAGTGAAATAGCATTTATGTTAGGATTTAACTCAATACATTACTTTTCAAGAGCCTTTACACAACATTATGAAATAAGTCCTAGCGAATATGCTCAAACTTTATTTAAATAAGAAGAAAAGGCGCAGTCTGAGAAATCTATTTAATATAAAATTTATTCAATTTCAAGTAAGTTTTTTATTGCTTTAAAAAGTTAATCTCTTATTTTTATAAAGGGGGTCGCGTTTCGCGACCGCCTTTTAAACCATTGATTTTTACTTACTTGAGGGCACTTTCAAATTTGAAAAGAAATTTTTGTATATTATTTATATGTGCAAAAAAATGGAAGTTCTAATTCGAACTTCCATTTTTATAGTCTAATATAAAAATTTATTTTGATATAGCGCTTATATTTTATAGAATATTTTGAATTGAATATCTAGATATAGTTATTACTGTATTTTTAGCAATTTCAACTTCTACTTGTTCTTCTTTTACAGATACTATTTTTCCATAAATTCCACCACAGAACATTATTTTCATTCCAGGTTTTAATTCAAGATGAACTTCCTTTAGTTCAGAGGTTCTTTTTTTTATGTTTTTAGCAGATATAAATAGTAGTATTAAGGCTCCAATCCCTAATAATACAGCAACAGTGATACATGTCCATATAACTACTTCCCAATTTATCATTTTAGATACCATCCTCACTTTCATTATCTTCATGAGCTATGAATTCATATTTTATAATACCATTTTTACCTACATCTATAGCTGATTCAGATAATGAATATAAATCATCTATAATATCCTTAGTCATGGATATTTCAAGAAGCATAGGTAAATTAGTACCGCAAATTACTTCCATGGGCTTGTCTATTTCCATTTTAACTTCTACTAATGTTTTAAAGGGTGATCCCCCAGGTAAATCACTAAGGGCTAAAACGTTATCACAATTACTTAAATTTTTTAATGAAGTATAATATTTTTTCTTTAAATCTTCTATAGAATCTGCTTCCTCAAAGTCAACGTATTCTATATTAGAAGGTTCTCCTGCAATTAACTTTAAGGAGGTGTGCAATCCTGATGCAAAGTTACCATGTCCGCTAATTATTAATCCTATCATTTTATCATCTCCCAAAATAGTTTGTACATATTGATAATTATAATTATAATGTAGAGTTATTTAAATTCAATAAGTGTGGTAAAAGATATAAGATATATGTTCAAAAGTGCAAATATTAGCTGGATAAACTTATGTATAATGAGATTAAGTTAATTTAGGAGGTATGCCATGTGTTAATACAAAGTAAAAAAGTATGGATTGCTGATCAATTTATTCCAGCTCAAATTGAGATTGATGATAATAAAATAGTCAATATCTATGCTTACAATGAAAAGGTAGATGCTTATGATTATGGCAGCAAGAGGATTTTACCAGGTTTTATAGATATTCATTGTCATGGGGCATATGGATTTGATACAAATGATGCAAATGAAAAAGGTTTGAAAAATTGGACAAAGGGTATAGTAAGCGAAGGGGTTACCTCGATACTACCTACTACTATAACTCAAAGTAAAGAAGTACTTCTTGAAGCTCTAAGAAATGTTGCAAATGTAGTTGAAAATGGATATGAAGGAGCAGAAATATTAGGGATTCATTTTGAAGGCCCTTATCTTGATATGGAATACAAAGGTGCTCAGCCCAAAGAATATATAGTTAAACCTACCATTAAAGAATTTCAATCCTATCAAAAGGCAGCAAAAGGATTAATAAAATATGTAACTTTAGCTACTGAAATAGATGAGGATTACTCACTTACAGAATATTTATTTAAAAATAACATAGTGGTAAGTATAGGCCATTCGGCATCTACATATGAAGATGCAATATTTGCTTTTGCTCATGGAGCTAGGTCACAAACTCATGTATATAATGGGATGACTCCATTTAATCATAGAAAAAATGGATTAGTTGGAGTAGCACTAAGGGTTAAAGGAATGTATGGAGAAATAATTTGTGATGGAAATCACTCTACTACCACAGCTTTGTATAATTTCTTTAATGCAAAGGGACCTGATTATGGGATTATGATTACGGATGCTCTAATGGCAAAAGGGTTTGAGCCAGGTACTAAATTTATTTTTGGTGGAAATGAAATAGAAATTTATGAAGATGGAAGTGCACATTTAATAGAAACAAAGGGTCTAGCGGGCTCTACATTGAGGATGAATGATGGTTTAAGAATATTAGTTGAAGAAGCTATGGTACCGTTTAATTATGCTATTAATTCATGCACTATTAATCCAGCCAAATGCTTAGGTGTTGATAAGCGCAAGGGAAGGATAGGGGTTGGATATGATAGTGATTTAGTAATTATAAATGATGACTATTCAGTATATCAAACATATTGTTTAGGAAAGGCGATGTTATAGTGAAAAAAGATTTTGTTAATTTAGCTGGGAATAATATATATTTGGATCTTTATGGAGAAGCTGTTTATTATAATTTCTTTGACAAAAATGGATATATTGTATCTAAACAAATAGAGCAAAAGTTTAAGGTATTTTATCATAGATACTCAATTATATTTATCGTTATGATTTTATTAGGAGATTATTTTAAATCTTTACAAAATACTTTTTTAATTGGTATTGGAGTAGTAGCGATAGTAGAACTATATTTTAGATTTATCTTTTTAAAACAATTAAAGGTAATTAAAAACTTTAAGAGAGAACGTAAGACATCAATGCTAGAAAGTATAGTCAGAAGCAATGAAAAAGAAAAAATAGTGATGAAAGCTTGTGCTTATGCTTTATTAAGTGTTCTTATTGTAATAAATGCAATACAACAAAACTTTAACGTAATATTTTTAGCTTTAAGTATATTAGGTGCAGTATATTGCCTCTATATAGGTATTATAAATGTTATTGCCTTTAGTAAAATTAAAAAAGCTTAAAATGTAAGTGTTTTTATTAAAGGTGATAGGTAATAAAGTACATGTGAATATATCTATAGTGGGTAATTTTAAGTGTACATTAAATGATAAAAATAAAAAATAACATTAATATTAATGATTACATTAACAGGTGCAGGAGGTATTAAAATGTTTTTTGGAATGGATAATGAAAAACTTAAGGAGCTTAGGGCAACTTATACAGCTACAGAAATAAGTCAGCAACCTAAGTTATGGGGAGAAACGTACAATATAATAAAAGAAAATGAAGAGAAAATAAAAAGTTTTTTTACTAGAAGATTAAAAGATAATACTAGAATAATTTTAACTGGAGCAGGAACTTCAGATTATGTTGGAGATACAATTTATCTATATTTAGCAAAAAAATTAAACTTAAGAGTAGAAGCAATTGCTACAACAGATTTAGTATCAAATCCTTATGAATTTATTGAAGAAGATATACCAACAATTTTAGTATCATATGCAAGATCAGGAAACAGTCCTGAAAGTGTTGGAGCTTTTGATTTATTTCAGGAAAATGTAAAAGATATATCACAGTTAGTAATTACATGTAATAAGGATGGAGAGCTTGCTAAGAAAGCAGAAGGAAGTAATAACAACCTTTGTATATTAATGCCTGAGCTTTCAAATGATAAGAGTTTTGCAATGACAAGTTCTTTTAGCTGTATGCTATTAGCATCATTATTAGTATTTGATATTAATAATTTAGAAGAAAATAAAAAATATTTAGATATAGTGATTAATCAAGGAAATTCAATTTTAAACAATAAGTGGAAGGATATAAAGGAGTTAGTTGATTTAAATGCATCAAGAGTAGTTTATTTAGGATCAGGTATATTAAAAGGATTATGCCAAGAAATGGCTTTAAAAAATCTAGAGCTAACTAGTGGTAAAATAACTACAGTTTGTGAATCAGTATTAGGATTTAGACATGGCCCAAAATCAATAATAAATGATAATACTTTAGTAATATTTATGAATTCTACTAATAAATACACAAATCTTTATGATATGGACCTTATTAGAGAAATAAACTCTGATTCAGGAAATCATAAATTAGCTGTAATAAGTTATGAAAAGAATTCAGAGTTAAATAATATATGTGATAAATATATAGAAATAGATGGACAAGTAATTCCTGAAGTTTATACAGTATTTAATTATATGTTATTTGGACAAATGTTTGGATTATTTAATTCACTTAAATTAGGAATTTCACCTGACAATCCAAGACCTGATGGAACAGTTAACAGAGTTGTTAAAGGTGTAGTCATTCATAAATATAATAAATAAGCTTTTTTTATGAAAACAAAAACTAAAGATGAATTTAATCAAGAAGACAGAATATAAAAATTTATTAATAGGAGTTGAGGTAGATTATGAAAATATTATCAACAAGAGAAATGTTAAAAAAAGCTCAAAGAGAAGGATATGCTGTACCAGCATTTAATATTCATAACTTAGAAACTCTACAAGTAGTTGTAGATACAGCAGCTGAATTAAAATCACCAGTTATTTTAGCGGGAACACCATCAACAATACTTTATGCAGGTGGAGAATATATAGTATCTATGGCAGAGGTTGCAGCAGAAAAATATAATATTCCAATAGCTATACATTTAGATCATTTTGAAGATGTAGAAGAAATAAAGCATTATGTAGATTTAGGATTCAAATCAACAATGATAGATGCATCACATTCAGATTATGAAACTAATATAAAGATTGTCAAAGAAGTAGTTGAATATGCTCATAAATTTGATGCTACAGTAGAAGCTGAACTTGGAAGATTAGGTGGACAAGAAGATGATTTAGTAGTAGATGAAAAAGATGCTATGTACACTAATCCAAAGCAAGCAAAAGAATTTGTTGAGAAAACAGGAATAGATTCATTAGCAATAGCAATAGGAACAGCGCATGGATTATATAAGGGTGGCGCAAAGCTTGATTTTGATAGATTAAAGGAAATAAGAGATATGGTAGATGTTCCTCTAGTTTTACATGGGGCATCAGATGTACCAGACGATTTAGTAAAGAAAGCAATTTCTCTTGGAATATGTAAGGTGAATGTAGCAACAGATTTAAAAATACCATTTTCTGATGCAGTAAAAAAATTCTTCAATGATCATCCAGATGCTAATGACCCAAGAAAATATATGACACCTGGGAAAGAAGCAATGAAGAATATAGTTTCTCATAAAATAATGGTTTGTGGAAGTAATGGAAAAGCTTAATTAAATTAGCTTTTAGATAAAAATGTAATAATGTATTTGAGAGGAAATAATATGAAGGCGTATGCTGACATATTATTTTCTTTCATATATAAGTGTTTTTATCCAAAATAATTTTCAGAATATTTAGAATTTAACGAATTGGTATAAATTTACTGGTATAATGGTACTGGGGAGTATTGGTTTTATTTTATTAGATAGGAGGATTTTGGTATGTTTCAATTTGAAACTCAGTTAAAGAAACTTAAGCATGAGGTGCTAACAGAAGTTGCTAAGTTAGCTAAAGATGGTAATTTAACCACAGAATCAATAGAAAAGATTCCTTATGAAATTATTAAGGGCGATAAAGCTATGTATAGATGTTGCGTATATAAGGAAAGAGCTATTGTTTTAGAAAGAGCAAAATTGGCTGCAGGATATTTAGCTAATGGAGATAATGTGGAAGATGAATTTGTTGATATCAAAGAAGATGATCAAATAATATACGTTATTGAAGCAGCTTGTGATAGATGCCCAATAAATAAATACAGTGTTACAGATTCTTGTAGAAATTGTTTAGCTCATAAATGTCATGAGGCTTGTAATTTTGGAGCTATAACTTATGTTGCTGGAAGAGCATACATAAACCAAGAAATTTGCAAGGAGTGTGGAATGTGCAAAAAGGCATGTCCTTATGATGCAATTGCAGAAGTTATGAGACCTTGTAAGAGAGTATGCCCTACAGGAGCTTTAGATATAAATCCAGATGATAGAAGAGCAATGATAAAGGAAGAAACATGTGTTAATTGTGGAAGTTGTATGAGCGCGTGTCCTTTTGGAGCTATTTCTGATAAGAGCTTAATAGTTCCTATAGCAAAGAGGCTTGCAAGAGGAAGAAAGATGTATGCTGTAGTAGCACCTGCTATAACTGGTCAATTTGGAGCAAAAACGCCATATGGAAAAATAAAAAATGCAATTAAGAAATTAGGTTTTGTAGATATGATTGAAGCAGCCTGTGGAGCAGATGCTGTGACTGTTCATGAAAGCGGAGAATTTTTAGAAAGATTAGAAAATGGACAAAATTATATGACAAATTCTTGTTGCCCTGGTTTCTTAAGTTATGTAGAGAAGATGTTCCCATCAGAAGTAGAAAAAGTATCAGGTACAGTTTCTCCAATGATAGCAACAGCAAGATTTATAAAGCATAATGATCCAGATGCAAAAGTTGTATTTATTGGACCATGTACTGCTAAAAAGAGTGAAGCTGTTAGAGAATCTGTAAGGGATGCAGTAGATTATGTTTTAACGTTTGAAGAATTACTAGCATTATTTAGTGCTTTTGAAGTAGATATAGATAGTTGTGATGAAGATGTAGTTGATGATGCTTCTATATATGGAAGAGGATTCGGAGCACATGGAGGATTAACTGCAGCTATAGAAAATTATATAAGAAGCCAAGGGTTAGAAGTAAACTTTAATCCAGTAAAAGTATCTGGAGGAATAGAAATAAAGAAAACAATGACTATGGCAAAAATAGGCAAATTACAAGGAAACTTTATTGAAGGTATGATGTGTGAAGGTGGTTGTATAAATGGGGCAGGAGCCCTAGTGACACCATTTAAGGCTAAAGGTGTTTTCAATAAGATAAATGCTCAAGCCACAAAGAAAGCTGTAATAGATAATGAAACCCTTGATGAATATAAGAATGTAAACTTAGAAAGATAGTTATAAATTGAGAATTAAACCTAATGATATGTATTAACTTTCCGATTTTTATATAATTTCGAATACAATTCTAAATTTAAGATATCTAAGATGACTAAATTTTTATAACTCGCTGCGCTCAGACAATAAAAATTCTTAACGCCATCTTAGATATCTTAAATAAGAATTGTAGTTTCTCATTATAATAAAATCTCCAATTTAATACATATCATTAATGAGGATAATTCTTAATTTAATGGTTTGAAGTGGGAAAATATAAGTTATCGTAGGCTTTATTTTCGCAATCTCTACCAGTGGGTGTTAGGATGGAAAGTATAAATAAAAAAGTAAGGGGAGCTCTTACAAAAGAAATTGATTTTAAAATTTTAGTGAACATAAGCTTATATTCTGTGATAGTTATAATGCCATTCATAGTTGTAAATGTATCATCACCTAGATATGTAATTGGTAAGATGATATTTCTTTACGTAGTTGGTGTAATTTCTATTATTGCATTAATTGGATTAAAGGTAACAGAATTTAATATTGAGCATAAGATAGCATTAGTGTTTATGTTAACTATGTTAATTCCAAGTATATTATCACCACAGAAATATGTAGCTTTTATTGGCAATATTCAACGGAATGAAGGCTTCGTAATGTATTGCATTTATATTCTACTTTTTATACTATCTTCTAAATATTTTGTTATAAATGAAAAACTTATAAATCTAGTATTAATTTCTTCATGTGTCATGGGTATATATGGGATACTTCAATTTTATAACATAGATCCTGTACAGTTTTGGATGTTTGGATTTATATCAGTAAGTGATTCTATTGGAATGATAGGAAATAGAAACTTTTTTTCATCATATTTATGTATATTTTTATTTATAAGTATGGCAATTTATATTTTTTATGAAGGAAAAAGATATTTAATATATTCAATTATATTATTTGGGTCATTAATCACTACATTAACTCGTAGTGGGTGGCTAGCTTTTTTAGTTTATTCACTTATTGGATTAATTTTTATAATAAAAGATAAAAAGAGAATAAAAAAATCAGTGGTTGTATTTATATCATTTTTAAGTATTTTTTTATTATTAAATTTATCTACTAATTGTAAGATTATTGGGCGTGCAACTAACAGCATTGTAATTGATGAAACTGGTATAACAAAAGTTGAGGATAGTGGTAGAATTGAAATATTAAACATATCATGGAATGCATTTAAAGATCATCCGTTTATAGGGTGGGGGCCTGATACATTAAAATATAGATTGGATTCACAGTATAGTGAAAGTCATAGAGAGTATATAAATAAGCATGGTGCTTATATAGATAAATCACATAATGAATTTTTAGAATATGCAGTTAGTAATGGGATATTTAATTTAATAGCTTACCTATTATTAATTGGAGTAATAATATATAATCTGATTAAAAGTATTAGAAATGATTTATCTAAGTTACTCTTACTAACGCTAATAGGGTATTTAGTACAATCATTTTTTAATATTAGTGTAATAATGGTAGCACCAATATTTTGGATATTTTTAGGATTCTGTGTCAAAGAAAAATAATTTAAATTAAATGAAAAAATAATTTAAATAAATACATGTATAAAATGAAGAAAATAAATAAAAGCTTGAGAAAATGGAAAATAATTAATGAGAAGTGGTAATATTTATAATATATAGGGTAATAATATATTAGGTAACATTTGAAAAATACAAACTAAAAGATTATCATAAATTTGTTAGCACTTATCTATGGTGAGTGCTAATATAAAAGGGTAATTAAATTTATAGATATAAATAGGAGGGATTTTTTTATGAACATTAAGCCACTAGCAGATAGGGTAGTAATAAAGAAGTTAGAAGCAGAAGAAACAACTAAAAGTGGAATAGTTTTAACAGGGACAGCAAAGGAAAGACCACAAGAGGCAGAAGTTGTAGCTGTTGGACCAGGAGCTATAGTTGATGGAAATAGAATAGCAATGGAAGTTAAAGTTGGAGATAAAGTACTTTATTCAAAATATGCAGGTACAGAAGTTAAGGTTGAGGGTGAAGAATATACTATTTTAAAACAAGATGATATTTTAGCAATAGTTGAATAAGGGAGGAAAGAATAATGGCAAAAATGATTAAGTTTAGTGAAGACGCAAGAAGAGCAATGCAAGTTGGTGTTGATACGTTAGCAGATACAGTTAAGGTTACATTAGGACCAAAAGGAAGAAATGTAGTTTTAGATAAAAAGTTTGGAGCACCACTTATAACTAATGATGGTGTTTCTATAGCAAGAGAAATTGAATTAGAAGATCCATATGAAAATATGGGAGCACAATTAGTTAAAGAAGTTGCAACTAAGACTAATGATGTTGCAGGGGATGGTACTACTACAGCAACTCTTTTAGCACAAGCAATTATAAGAGAAGGCTTAAAGAATGTTACTGCTGGATCAAACCCAATACTAATTAGAAATGGTATTAAAATGGCTGTAGATAAGGCTGTTGAAGAAATAAAGAAGATTTCTAAGCCTGTTAACGGTAAAGAAGATATAGCTAGAGTTGCAGCTATTTCAGCAGCTGATGAAGAAGTAGGTAAGCTAATTTCTGATGCCATGGAAAAGGTAGGAAATGAAGGCGTTATTACTGTTGAAGAATCAAAATCAATGGGAACTGAATTAGACGTTGTTGAAGGAATGCAATTTGATAGAGGATATGTATCAGCATACATGGTAACTGATACAGAAAAAATGGAAGCAGTTTTAGACAACCCATTAATATTAATTGCTGATAAAAAGATTTCAAATATTCAAGAGTTACTTCCAATACTTGAACAAATAGTTCAACAAGGAAAGAAATTACTTATAATAGCTGAAGATGTTGAAGGCGATGCAATGACTACATTAGTAGTTAATAAATTAAGAGGAACTTTCACATGTGTAGCTGTAAAAGCTCCAGGCTTTGGAGATAGAAGAAAAGAAATGCTTCAAGATATAGCTATATTAACAGGTGGAACAGTTATATCAGAAGAGCTTGGAATAGACATAAAAGAAGTGACTTTAGATATGCTTGGACAATGTGAAAGCATCAAAGTTACAAAAGAAAATACTACAATAGTTAATGGAAGAGGAAATAGTGAAGCTATTAAAGAAAGAGTATCACAAATAAAAGCTCAAATCGAAGAAACTTCTTCAGAATTTGATAAAGAAAAATTAACTGAAAGATTAGCTAAGCTAGCTGGTGGAGTTGCAGTAATTAAAGTTGGTGCGGCAACAGAAACAGAATTAAAAGAAAAGAAATTAAGAATAGAAGATGCTTTAGCAGCAACAAAAGCAGCTGTTGAAGAAGGTATAGTACCAGGTGGTGGTGCTGCTTATGCAAATATAATTAATGAAGTAGCTAAGGTAACTTCAAATGTTCCAGATACACAAGTTGGTATTAATATAATAACAAGATCATTAGAAGAACCAATGAGACAAATTGCAACTAATGCAGGTGTTGAAGGTTCAGTTATTATAGAACATGTTAAAAACTGTGAAGCTGGAATGGGTTATGATGCATTAAATGGAGAATATGTAAACATGATTAAAGCTGGTATAGTCGATCCAACTAAGGTTACAAGATCAGCACTTCAAAATGCTGCGTCAGTAGCATCAACATTCTTAACAACAGAAGCTGCTGTTGTTGAAATTCCTCAAAAAGAAGCTCCAATGCCAGGAGCACCAGGAATGGGAATGGACGGAATGTACTAATAAATTTTAAATTTAGGAACTTAGGGATTCTAAGTTCCTTTTTTTATGTTTAAAATAGTACAAAGTTCAAGATTTTAAAGTTCAAGATTTTAAAGTTAATTCAAAATATATTTGATATATAATAAATATAACCTTTATATTGATTTTAAGTGCATTAAGATATTATAATTTATAATGTATAATAAACAAAAAGAGGAATAAAGAAAAAACTTTGGAGGTACAATATGGAAGGTAATATGAATAGAAAAAGAAAGGGTAAGTTTACTATATTTGATTTAATTGCAGTAGTAGTAATAATAGGAATATTAGTAGCTATATTAGTACCTAGTTTTAAAAAGTATTCTATTGACTCAAAAAAGGCTGAAGTAAAATCTATTATGAGGGAATTTGTTCTAGCAGTAGAAACAACTGAAATAAGTGATAAAGTTGAATTTTCTAATACAGACTCTATAAAAACTATAGAAGCAAATAATAACGAAAAGCTAGATTCAATAAATAAATACATAAATAATCCAGAAGATTTAAATAAAATAAAAGATTTAACTATAGAAGAAGCAAATCAAATTATAAATAATGAATTAGACTTTGAAATCAATAAAGATGGACAATTTTTAAGGGTAATAAAAGAGAATTAGGGGAATTTAGCTTATATTAAATATAAAGATATCGGATATTAAGTATAAAATAGTACTTTTATCCGATTTTTTTGTTTTATAACCGAAATAAAAATTTAATATTGACTAAAAAATACAATTAATGGATAATATTTGAATAACATGAGGGTTTTAAAACTCATTATATAACTTATAAGTATAATATAATTCAATAGTATAATTCATTTATTTAATTCTTAAAAAGTTTAAAATTAAAAGTGTAAAAGAAATGCTTATATAATGACAAATAAATATATTAGTTTATAACTTTAAGGAGGTTATTATGGAAATTTTGATATTAATAATAGGGTTGTGTATAGGAAGTTTTTTAAATGTATGCATTTATAGAATACCTAGAGAGGAATCTATTGCTTTTCCACCATCACATTGTACAAGTTGTGGATATGAGCTTAAAGCAGTAGATCTTATTCCTATAATAAGTTATTTATTTTTAAAAGGAAAATGCAGAAAGTGTGGGGAAAAGATATCTATAAAATATCCGCTAGTTGAATTGTTGAATGGAGTATTGTATTTATTAATATTTTTAAGATTTGGATTAAGCTTAAGTTTTGTATTTTATAGTCTTTTGACTTCTTTATTAATTGTTATATCTTATATAGATTTAGAGTGTAAATATATATATTCATCTACTACTATTTTTGGAGTAGTACTTGCTGCTATTTATATATTAATAGGATTATATACTAAAGATGCAAGTATTGTTAATAATCTATTAGGTGGAGTTATTGGATATGGAATTATATATTTGATAGTAATAGTCACAAAAGGGATGGGACAAGGTGACGCAGAGATTGCAGGATTTTGTGGGTTTTTTTTAGGAATTAAAGGTATTTTAGTTAGTTTATTTATAGCTGTTATTCTAGGGGGATTAGTAGCAGCAATAATATTATTATTTAAATTAAAGGATAGAAAATC
This sequence comes from Clostridium sp. D46t1_190503_E9, assembly GCF_015555225.1. NCBI lineage: Bacteria > Bacillati > Bacillota > Clostridia > Eubacteriales > Clostridiaceae > Clostridium > Clostridium sp. D46t1_190503_E9. Next base: position 73,681 of record NZ_JADNKB010000009.1, on the reverse strand, counting down.
AGAAATTGCTTTTGGACCATACATAGCTATTGGTTCAATTGTGTACATTTTCATAGGAAAGGAATTATTGTCGTTATATTTAAATTTTTTATTTTAAAAAGTGAATTTAATTTAAGTTTATATTCTGATTGAAAAAGCAATATAGCTATATTAATATTAAAATAAGTAAACTAAATGGTCAAAAAAGGAAATTTTTTAACAAATAAAATTAAAATTAAACATAGGAGCGGAGTTTATGGCTATAGTTCAAAAGAAAAGACTTGGAGATATTTTAGTAATGGCAGAAAAAATAACTCCTTTTCAACTTCAAAATGCATTAAAAGCACAAAAGCTTTTAGGTAAAAAATTAGGTGAAGTTCTAATTGAAAGTGGAATTGTTTCAGAAGAAGATATTATAGATGCTATAGAAACTCAAACTGGAATTAAGAAAATTGATTTGAATAATGTTAATTTTGATAAAAAGGCCATTAAGATAGTACCTCAAAATCTTTGTAATAAATATAATTTAATAGCATTTGGATTTGAAGAAGAAAAAATAATGGTTGCACTAGCAGATCCATTAAATATATTTGCAATAGATGATATTTCTATATCAACAGGTTTAAGCGTTAAGACATTTATTGCACCTAAAAAAGACATTCATAAATTTGTTCAAATAAATTATAGTACTGAAGAAGTTAACAAGGCGGCAGAAGAACTGTTAAAGGAAACTTTAGAGTCAAAAAGTATATCGTTAGATGTAGAAGAAATTGATGATGTAAAAAATGCTCCAGTTGTGAAAATGATAGAGCATTTATTTAGAAATTCAATTGAAATGAGGGCATCAGATATACATATAGAACCATATGAAAAGGAAATAAGAATAAGATATAGAATTGATGGTGAGCTTACAACTATAAATACTCTTGGAATAGAAAGCTTAGCACCATTAATAACTAGAATAAAAATACTTGCAAATTTAAATATAGCTGAAAAAAGGATACCTCAAGATGGAAGAATAATAACTAAGGTTGGAAAGACAGATGTAGATCTTAGAGTGTCCATTTTACCAACTGTAAATGGTGAAAAAGTAGTAATAAGAATTTTAAATAGGGATAATTATAGGTTAGGTAAAGAAAGGCTTGGTTTAAGTAAAGATAATCTTAAGAAACTAGATAATATAGTATCTAGCCCTCATGGAATAGTACTTGTTACTGGACCAACAGGAAGTGGAAAATCCACAACTCTTTATACAATTTTAAGTGAACTTAACTCTAACAATGTAAATATAGTTACAATAGAAGACCCTGTTGAATATACATTAAATGGTATTAATCAAGTTAATGTAAATACTAAGGCTGGATTAACATTTGCTAGTGGACTTAGGAGTATTTTAAGACAGGATCCAGATATAGTGATGATAGGGGAAATAAGAGATGAGGAAACTGCTCAAATAGCTATAAAAGCAGCTATTACAGGACATTTGGTTTTAAGCACACTCCACACTAATGATGCTCCATCATCTATGACTAGATTAGTTGATATGGGAGTTGAACCTTACTTAGTTGCAACTTCAATTTCTGGAATAATTGCTCAAAGATTAGTAAAAAAAATATGTAACAATTGTAAAGAAGAATATATAGCTTCAGATTACGAAAAACATGCATTTAATATAAGAAATAATGATACCTTAAAATTATATAGGGGTAAGGGATGTGGCCATTGTAATAATACTGGGTATAATGGTCGAATAGGTGTATATGAAATAATGGAAATAACAAGAGAACATAGAGATGCAATAAATAGAACTAGGGATGCAAATATCTTAAAGGATATATCTATAAAACATGGAATGACAACACTTGCGGATGAATGTAAAAAGCTAGTTTTGGATGGAATAACTACTATAGAAGAACTTGCAACTATAACTTTATTAAGGGATATATAAGGGGTGATAAGAAGTTATGAAAAAATTTAAATATAGGGCTATGAAAAATGATGGAACTAAGATAGAAGGAAAATTTGAAGGGAGTTCCAGAGATGATGTAATAAATATGATAACTTCAAGTGGATATTATCCCCTAATAATAGAAGAAATAATTGAAAGTAAACAAATTGAGTTTAAATTTTTTGAAAAAGTAACAACAAAGGATTTAGCAATTTTCTGTAGACAATTTTACACAATGCTAGATGCTGGAGTTACAATAACTACTTGTTTAAATATCTTATCTAATGAAATTCCCAATAAAAAGTTAAGAGAACTTCTATCTATAATAGAAGATGATGTTAAAAAAGGAGAACTTTTATCAGAATCAATGGCAAAACATAAAAAGTATTTTCCACAGCTTTTAATAAGTATGGTAGAGTCTGGCGAAGTTAGTGGAAATATTGATGAAATGATGCTTAGAATGTCTGTCCATTTTGAAAAAGAAAATAAGATCAATAATAAGGTTAAATCAGCCATGACATATCCAAGCATCTTAAGTATAGTAGCTGTGGTAGCTGTTGTGTTTATTATGACATTTGTGATGCCTACGTTTGTAGAAATGTTTGAAGGAGAGGGAATAGAACTTCCTTTAATAACAAAAATAATGCTTGGGACAAGTAAGTTTTTAAGCAATAACTTAATTTTTATATTAATAGCTGTAGCAATTATAGTTATACTATTTAATATTTACAAAAAAAGTCCAAGTGGAATAGTGAATATAAGTAAGTTAAAGTTAAAACTTCCCATAATAGGGGCTTTAAATAAAAAGATAATTGTTTCAAGGTTTACAAGAACATTATCAACATTATTAGCATCTGGTGTATCTTTGGTGCAAGCTTTACCAACAGTTGCAGGAGTGCTAGAAAATAAAATAGCAGAAGATGCAATTTTAAAAATAAGAGAAAGAGTAGTAAGAGGAGATGGCTTAAGTGCTCCAATAAGAGAAAATAATATCTTCCCTAAAATGCTTTCATCAATGATAAAAATAGGAGAAGAATCAGGTTCACTAGATGATATTTTAAACAAAACAGCAGATTTCTATGATGATGAAGTTGAACAAGCCATTCAAACAACTACATCAATGATAGAACCATTGTTGATAGTCATTATGGGAGTAGTCATTGGTGGAATAGTAATTTCAATAATGCTTCCAATGTTTAATATGTACACTGAGATGTAATAAATTGCTAAGCAATTTATTAATGAAAGAATGAAAAAATTAAAAGAATAAAAGAATTGAGGATAAAAATCCTTAAGGGATTTTTTTATAAAATTTTTTAATAATTTAACGAAGGTGAATCATAACCATAATTTTTTCATTATTAAGTTAGGTTTAAATTGAAAAATTTAATATAAATTTAAAAAATCAAGGAGGAATTTACATGGTTAACAATTTAAAAAACAAGAAAAAAAAGAAAGGCTTTACACTTATTGAACTTATCATTGTTATAGCAATTATAGCTATATTAGCGGCAATAGCTATTCCTAAGTTTGGTGAAGTAAGAAAAAATGCTAATGTGAAAACAGATGTAGCGAATGCTAAGACTATAGCAAATGCAGCTAGTACATTAGTAGCAGATGGGAAAATAGAGTTAACAACAACTGCAAAGACTTTAACAATTAATTCTACTACAGCTAATCCTGCCACTACAGATGAGGATAAAATTGAAGAATATCTTCAAAATGTTCCAACTGCTAAAAGTGTTACAGGACAAAGTAATTTCACAGTTACAATTGATTCAAAGGGAGGAGTAAAAGTTTTAGTAGGAACTAAAGAATTTTTCCCAGCAGCAGCTACTGATGTTAATTAATGTGTTAATAAAAGCAAAATGCAGACAAAATCTGCATTTTGCCCATACAAAAGATTTTTAGATCAACTAAAAATCAACCTTAATTATCAATTATCCATTGTCCATTATCAATTGTATCGTGGGGTGATTTAATGCCAAGTAAAAAGTTCAATTTATCCAAGTTAAAAGAAATAAGTAGTATGGATGTAAAAGACATAGGGAAGTTTTTTAAGAAGGAAAACTCTGAGGATTTGAATTCTTCTTATAAAGGAAATAAAACTGAAAAGAAAAGTAAGTCTAAAGAAAGATCAAAGGCTGTTTTATCTATAGATTTAGGAACTAACTCTATAAAATTAGTGGAAGGTAAGTTTCAAAAAAATAGGCTTAGTTTAAGTAAAGCAATTCAAATACCAACGCCTGAAGGATGTATTGCAGATGGAAAAGTAATAAATCTTCAAGGGGTTATAGATGTTTTGGATTTTATAATAAAGGAAAACGGTATAAAAGCTAAGGATGTAGTGTTTACAACTAATTCATCTTCAATAATAAATAGAGATATTGTAATACCTTTAGTTCAAGAAGATGAAATGGAAACTGTAATTAGATATGAAATACAACAATATTTACCTATAAATTTAGATGATTACATAATTCAATTTATAGTTTTAGATGAAATTGTTGATGATGCAGGAGCAAAGCTAAAAATAAATGTAACTTCATTTCCAGAAAGAATGGCTTTTGCATATTACAGTGTAGTAAATTCATTAGAGTTAAATCCATATGCATTAGATGTAACTTATAATTCTGTAAATAAGATAGCTAATTATGCTGATTACACATCAAATAATGGACAAGTTATGGGAGGTACTGTTGCTTTTGTTGATATGGGAGCAACCTCTATTAATGTGGCAATATTTAAAAATGGTAAATTAGATTTTACAAGAATGATAAAGTCTGGTGGGGATAATATAGATTATGCCTTAAGCCAAAGCTTGAATATGTCAATAAAATCAACAGAATCTATAAAGATAAAGGAAGGAAATCTTTTGAGTGATGATGATAAAGATATTTCAAACATAACTATAAAAAAAGCTGTTGATGAAATACTAGAAGAATTAGAAAGAATACTTCAATTCTATAGTAATAAATCTAATACAAGTATAGATAAAATATATATTTATGGAGGCTTATCAAATTTAAATAATATTAATTTATATATGAAAAGTAAGTTATCAATTGATACTGTTAAAATAGATGAAATAAGAAATATAGATATAACATCTAAGGATTTAATAAATGAAAATCTTGGTCAATATTTAAATGCCATAGGCGCAATTATAAGATTGTAAGGAGGACATTATATGATAAAAGATATGAACTTTTTTGCACCTTATCAAGGTCAGAAAAAAGAACAAAAAAATAAGAATATTTATGTTTACTCCTTAGTAGGTTTTTTATCTGTAGTTATAGTTGGAAGCTTGGCTTGGAATAGTACAAATATAATTTTATTAAATAGTAAGATAAAAAATTATAATGAAAAGTTAAATCAAGAGGATATCAAAGAAAAGATAGCTAAATGGGATGATATTAGTAGAAAAGATGATATCTTAAATAGATATGATAATGAGCTTAGTAAAATAGTAGGTTCATTAAAAACTAGAGAAGTTGTAACCACAGAATTATTAGATAAATTGAGTGCAACATTACCAACGGAAGTAACATTTAATAGTATAAACATAACTAATACAGAAATTTCTATTCAAGCTGTTTCAACAAGTAGAGTTGCAATAGGGGAAATAGAACATAACTTAAAGAAACTAGATAATATACAAGATGTGTATATTGGGGGAATATCAGGGGATGAAATTTATACTTTTGATATAAAATGTGTATTAAAGGATGTTGAGTAAAATGAATATAAGTAAGAGAGAAAAATATTTAATAGGAATTTTATTAACTGTATTAATATGTTTTGTTTATTATCAATTTATCTATACTAAGCAAGTTGGGAAATTAGCTACTAAAAGAACTGAAAAAAATCAAGTTGAACAAAGATATGAAGATGTAATGGAGAATATATCAAATCTAGATTCTAAAGAAGAAAATTTAAAGATATTAAAATCAACAGTTCTTGATAAATCTAAAAATTTATACCCAACAATAATGCAAGAAAAAATAATAATTGAACTAGATAAATTACTAAATGATAGTGGTCTTAAGGGAAATATTGCATTTAGCCCTATAGAAGTATCATCTGTAGAAAAAATGGTATCACCAGAAATTCAAAAGGAAGAAAGTTCATTAAAAGCCATAGTAGATGAATATTCAGGAGATGTAACAAAAGATGAAAGTAGTAATGTAGAAGCTAATAACGAAAATAATACATCTACTGAAAGTAATGGAGGACAAGCATCTCAAGATTCTCAAGAAGTATCACCTGAACAAAATGGTGCAACATCAGAACAACTTAAAGTTGCAATAAATTTTTCAGGAAGCTATGAAGCCTTAAAGAAGTTCATATCATCAGTACAAAACTATGAGAGAAAAATAGTAATTACTAATATATCAATATCATCAAAATCACAAGAAGAGCTAACTGGAGTCATGAACTTAGAATTCCATGCAGTGCCTAAATTATCAGATGAAGACATGCAATATTTACTTTGGACATTAAACAATGTATATGGAAAAGAAATTTTATTTAGTAGTGGAGCAGCAAGTGGAGCTTATGCATCTACTATAGAGGAACAAAACAATAAAGAAGATATTAATGATTTTGTGATGATGCTAAGATCATCTTTATCTGAACTACCTACAGTAACTATTGGTAGAGCTAAGGATGAATCAAGGGAAAGTTATATTTATTCAGATAATGATAAGGTTGAAGAAGTGGAAATAATCTTTGATGAAGCAGAAGGAAAAACATATTATAAGTATAAAACAGCTGATTCATATTATCCTAAAGACAATTCTTCAGAGGGGAAAGAGTTTACCTCAAAATCTGATGATATAGTTTTTGAAATAATGAGTGAAAAAAGGGGAGAAAGCTCAGACAATTCAGGAATAAAGTTAAAAGTAGTTAATAATACATCTAAAAAGGTTGAAATCATAGTTAAAGATGATGATACTTCAAATCCTAGAGTTTCAGTAACAAGTGAAGGTAATACTGTAAATGTTACTAAGAAGTAGGTGTTAATATGAAAAATAATAAAGTAAAAGCAAAGAAAGGGATGACATTAATTGAGGTAATAATTAGTGTTGCCCTTTTATCAATATTAATAGTACCTTTATCAGGTTTAGTAATGTCTAGCTTAAAAAATAATATAAGTGCAGAGTACAGACAAAAAGCAAGTTATATTGGACAAAAGGTTTTAGAAGAGCTAAAGGCTTACGATAAAATAACTTTAAAGAATGATGCTGGAAAAAAATATTTTGAACTTTTAGATGGGGATGAAATAATTCAGGATTTAAAGGCGGATTCAACTGGGAATACCTTTAAAGGAAGCTTTGAAAGAACTATATATGGAGGTGCTTCTGAGTCAGCAGGAAAAGATGACAATCTTTATAATGTTGAAGTTAAGCTAGAAAAGGATTTGAATTTTCAATATGAAAATGTAAATAACCTAGATAAAAATAATAATGCAGCTTTTATACTTAATTTTCTTAGAGATAGTAGTAACAACAATGTAATTAAAATAGAAGATAACCCTGACAATAGTTATGCTGTTTCAAATGAATTAATAATGGAATTAGATAAGAACTCAAATAACCTAATTGTATATAAAAAAAATGAATCTACACCTTTAGTAACTGTTAATAAAACGAAAGCAGATAATAATACTATTGTTTTATATATTAAAGAGGGATTTTCTCGAAATGTAAACATAGAATTCAAAAATAACACAGAAGAAATAGTAGAAATTCATTTAATAAGTGGTGATAATAATTATTCTAAGTTTAAGATATACTCAAGCATTGGGGATGTTATTTTATATGAAGAAAAGCAAATAGAAGAAAATCCAGTAGCGGATATGTATAACTATAAAGTTATAGTTAAAGATAGTGAAAATAATACTTTATTTGAAGGCTCTTCAAGTAAAAATGTGAATATAAAATAGGTTTATGGAGGTGAATTATAGATGAAGGCTAGAAAAAAGAAAAAAGGATCTACCTTTGTAATAGTAGTTGTAGTAATGGCAATTATATTTATGACAGGAACTACTATATTAGCAGTTACAGCAAATGATTATAAGATGAGAATAAATCAAAGTAAAAAGATTCAAAACCTTTATGAAGCAGATTCAGGTCTAGATGTAGTTGAAAATATAATAATAAAAACCTCACAAGAAGCCATAAAATATGCAGATAAAGAAGTTAAAAAGGAATTTACAAAGTTAGAAGAGAAAGATAGAACCAAGGAAAACTTAGACAAAATCTTCCGCAAGTATTTTTTTGAATTTTTAACTGAAAAAAACAAACAGAAACTTAGTGGAGTAGATTTGGATATTTTACAATACTTAATAATTGAAAAGAAGTATATAAAATCAATACTAGAAAGTGGAACTTTAGAATTTGAGTCTGCAGTAGATAATAAAAAAGATACATTTAAAATAGAGATACCAGTGAAGGGTTACGATTTTAAGAAAGATGACAGTATTACAATAAAAGTTAATTCAACCTTTGAAAATGCTGAAGGAGAATTAAAAAATAAAAAAACAATTTCTACTACTTTTAAAGTGGTAGCTCCAGAATACAATTCAGAAATAACTTCAATAAATATTTATCCAGTTTTTGATGGAAAAGCAATAATAGCAGATGGAAATATGAATGTTGAAAGCTTAGTAAATAAAAGCGTTGTAAATATAAGTGGTGATATATGGATAAAGGGAAATAATAATTTAGGAGAAAAACCAGAGTACACTTTTGAAAAGTATATAGGAGGAATAAAGCTAGATAATACAAGCTTTAATATTAATGGAGATATATACACAGCAAATACTTATCATTTAAATAATAATGCACAAAGCACAGTAAATGGAGATATATTTGCTAAAAATATTTATGTAGGAAAGTCTATAAATTCAAATGTTTCAAAATCAAATAATGTAACCTTTGGAAATAATGTTATTGTAAATAATGATTTAGCTTTAAATGCTACAAATAGCAATATAGTAATAAAAAATAATTTTTATGGGATTAATGATAAAACAGTTAAGAAAGTAGTTGATTTTTCAACAGCAGATAAAGCTTTAAATTCTAGTAGTATTATTGTAAATGATATAAGTAAAACTTCTACAATTACAGTAAATAAGGATTCTTATATTATGGGAGTTGCTTATTTAAATGCAACAGATGAAAGTGGAAATAAATATCAAACAGGAGAATCAGTAGCAGTAAAGGGAAATTATCTAGCTTATACTGATGTTGAGGATTTATTAAATGGAGCTACAAATGTTACTTTAAAATATTATTCACCGTTACAGCTATTAGAAAGTAAAAATGGACAATCTGATGCGGCTATGAAGGCAAATTATTTCTCAGAGTATTATTCTAAAAATAATTCTTATAGTTTTAATGATGGTGGTGTTAAGCTTAAAGGAATAGTTAAATCTGTTGGAGCAAGTGTTAAAGATAGTAAAGGAAACGTTCAAAAATCTAATATAAGTGATAGTGATATAGGTATAGTAAATGAGAAAAGAAATGAATTTGCAAGAAATGTATTTGCTATGGGGGATGCTACAGGATATGAAAACCTGTATGATGGACAAGAAGTTAAGAGATCTGTTGATAATCAAATTGATTTCAGTAAGATTTCAAGTGTTGAGAATAAACCTTTCAATACAAGTGAAGGTATAGTAATTTTAAAAGGTAAGCAAAATGGCAATATTAAAATAAAAGATAATAAATATAACGGACAAACTATAAATAAGGGGTTAATAATAACTAATGGAGATATAACAATAGAAGGTGAGTTTAATTTTACAGGAAATATAATAACTACAGGGAATATAATTTTAAAAGGCGAGGGAGAAAAAAATATAACTTATGATCCACAAGTTGTAAGAAGTATTTTAGCTTTAAATCATGATTTATTAAAAGACATATTTGTAAAATCACAAGGTGATAGAGAAGAAGTAAAAGTTACTTCAGCTTCAGAGCTTTATAGTGTTGATAAATTCCTCACAAAATCATTATGGAGAATTGTTAAATAGAAGAGGTGGAATTATGAGAAAAAAAGCAAAAGGGTTTACTGTATTAGAACTTATACTTACATTAAGTCTAACAGTTGTAGTGCTTGGAGTAGTTTACACCTTTTTCTTTAGTAATAGCAAAACATTAGCAAAAACAGAAATCAATTCTGATTTGCAATTAGAATCAGAAGCGATTCAAAAGGAATTATTACTATATGGGACACAAGCAGAAGGAATAAGTAAGCTGAATAATGTTACTATTAAAGATACTAATAAATATAATTATGAGGGCTCAATAGATAGTAACGGAAAATTAGATGTTACTGAATTAAGGTATAAAATTGGGGAAGAGTATTTTACATTTATATATGATAAGAGAAATAATAAATTAACTTTAAAGAAAGTTAATAAAGATGGGGATGAAGTTACAGACTCTAAATTAAATCTTCCTAAAATATTATCATCTAATGTTACAGAATTTAAAGTTAGGCCTTTAGATTATAGAATGAATCCAAAAGGGAATTTTAAAGAAACTACAGGCTTGGAAATTTCGCTAGTTTTAAATAAGAAAAAAGGATACTCAGATGTGACTATACCATTAAGTGTCATAGTTAAGTTTAGAAATAAATAATATGGGGAGGGATAAAATGGTTAGTAAAAGAAAGTTTAAGATAATAAGTATTATAACAAGTTTATTTGTTATATCAACTTTAATATCCCTTAAGAGTTTGAATGTAAAAGCAACAGGAGAAATTCCTGATAAGCCGGATTTTGATTTGGAAATTTCAGCATCACCGAATCCTGCTATGGTTGGTGAAGATATAACAGTTAGCGGGAAAATAATACCAAAGCCTTTTGAAACAGCAATACCAGCTAAGGAAATAGTATTAGTTTTAGATGTATCTGGAAGTATGGATGAAGAAATAGAAAATCCATGTACTAATAAAAGGGTAAGATATTGTACAAGGCATGATAGTAGCGATCCAAATCATGGTGAGTGGTGGAACTTGTGGCATAACTGGGTAAATGATTACTGCGTTGAGCATAAGAAGGTTGGTGATCATAACACTGTTTCTGATAATAGAAAAATAGATGAACTAAAAAGAGCAGCTAATGGTTTTATAGATAGAATGAAAGATGTTCCTAATCTTAAAATAGGTATAGTAGCATATTCTAGTATAGCTACAATTAATCCAAATAGCAAAAGTGGAACTAAGAAAGTTAAAAATTTAGATTCTAATAGTAGCCATGATGTTACAAATTATAATTCACTTGGAGCAAATTTCTTGCAAAGTAATGATTCAAGATTGACGTCAGTAATTAATAACTTAGAAGCCTTAGGTGGAACTAATATTGGTGAAGGTATGAGAAAAGCAGTGTATATGCTTGATAGTGGAGACAAATTTGCAAGTAAAACTATAGTTCTTATGACAGATGGATTACCTACATTTTATTCAGTAACAGGTTCGAATAAGAATAACTATATGACAATAGATAATACTGAGCCCCAAATTGCTGGAATAGGAACAGGTCTAGATACAAAATCTATAAATTATTCAAGAGCTGTAGGCGAAATTATAAAGTCAAGGGGATATAATTCATTTTCAATAGGATACGGTTTAGATACTGAGGGAAATGACACCTTATTATCAATACATGAAGCAATGACTGGAGTTAGTATTAAAGGAAAACCAGATTTATTTGAAAGTAGTGGATTTTTCCCAACTAGTACTAATGCAATACAAGCTGTATTTAATAAAATAGCGACACAAATTTTAGATAGTTATCCAATAAATAATATAGAGATGAATATAAATTTTACAGAAGGATTCACGCTAAATATAGGAGGAAATACTGTAAAATTAAATAATGTAAATTATAAAAAGGTATCTGAAAAAAATGGTAAAGTAAGGTACGAAGCTAATCCAGTACCATTTGAATTTGTGGTAAAAGGAAATAGACCAGGAGAGCAGCAAATATATAACAAAATGAGTATTAACTTTCCATGGAAAGATAGCACTACAACAATAAATCCTAAAAATACTGTTCCTATAACAATTAAATCAAATGATTTACCAGCTATAAGTGCAAACCTTATAAGTGAAAGGGATATTAGTGTCAATAGAGGAGAAGCATTTAATCTAAGATATCAAATTGAAGCAGCAGATTTTGTATTTAATGATAGTACAAATGCAATTCCTAATGATATTGTTATAGTTCTAGATGTTTCACAGGGAATGAAGGATTCATTAACAATAGTAAAAAACTCTTTATTTAATAAGCTTTTAAATAAGGATGCTTTAAGAATTAGTAAATCTCAATATGGATTAATAACATTTAGTAGTCAAGTTAAACAAGAAATTCCTTTAACAGACAATATTACAAATTTAAATGATAATTATATAAAAAATTTAACTGCTGATAATTTAAATCCTAATATTTCTAAAACATTTGATTCTATTACAAAGGTTTTAAATTCAGGAAGAACTGATGCAAAGAAAAATATAATATTTATATCTACTGGACAAGCAACTTATACTGATAGTGATTTGGGTAAGTTAAGAGATAAGGGATATAATATTGTAAGTTTGTCTGTGAATAATAGAACAACTGCGGATAGTTTATATAAAATGCATAGTCTATTAGTAGGAAATACTGAAGGATATTTTAATGTAGTGAATAATGATTATAATAGTATTGAAAATAGCTTAATGAATCTAGTAGCAGAGAGAATAATTTTAACTACCAATTACAAACCATATAAGTTTAGTCCTGTATTGAAAATAAATTTAGGAAATAATTTTATTCCTGTAAGTGGGATAGAAAGTGTAAGTAATGGTATTGCAACTATAGAATTACCAGAGATTACTTATAATTATGTTTCAAATGGTAGATATTCGGCAAATAGTATTATTCCAATAGAGTTTTCTGTATCACCTAGTTTAGATAAATTTGGGGAACTAAATTTTGGTGAAGCAAATAAAAATATAATTACTTATAATAAGCTAAAAGGAGGAATTGTAGAATATTTAGTATCTACTCCTATAGTAACTGTAAAGGAAGAAATTAAAAATGTTACTCATGGATTATACAATGGAATTATAAGTAATAAAACTACAGGTAAAAAAGAAATAAGTATCCAAGAAAATAATGACGGTACAAGCTTCGAAATAGCTCAAGACTCAACAGTAACCTTTGGTTCTAAGTTTACATTAAGCGGAAACAGCGTTGATTTTGCCTTAAATATAGATAATAAATTTAATACTGTAAGTACAAATGATATTAAGATATATAAAATTTTAAAAGATTCATCAGGCAATAGCATATTAACAGAGATAACAAATGGAAATAGAGCTATAGAGAATCAGGGAGATAATAATTTTAAGATATCTATTAATAATATTAAAGAAAGCAACCAGACATCAGAATCGGATATATTAGTTATATATCAAGCCAGGGTTAAAGATGAGCTTTCAATGTCACAATCACTAACAAATGAAATTAAGTTTAGTAATTTATCAAAGAGTGTTAATATAATAACTCCACAGGCATCTGATAAAAGTCCGAGCTTGCCTGATTTATTTTAAAAATACACAAAAGAACATACATTTTTAAGGTGGTCGCGTTGCGCGCCCCCCTTATACTTAATATAAAATAAATAATATTTTAAGGGTCTCACGTTTCGTTATATCCTTGAATTTAAAATAAATTATCACTTATATTATCTTAGTTTTAACTAAGAATTTTATAGGATATGATAATATATATGCTTAATGATAATTTATTTTAGTTATATTGGAGTATTTAACCAAGGGTGAAATTAAAAATATAAGATGGAAGCAAAGAACTGAAAAGAATGCATGATAAATTAGAGAAGGAATTATAGGAAATGTATGGATTATTAGATAAAGATATAAATTATATTATTAATACACTAATAAGATTCCAAGAAATAGAGAAGGCAATTATCTTTGTGAGTAGAGCAAGGAAAATTGGAAAAGTAATATACCAAAAATAATAAGTACTTTTTAAGGAGGTCGCGAAACGCGACCTCCTTTTTTTATAAACAAAATAATCTTTATACAATCTTAATGTCATACTTATTAATCCTAACACTATCTTTATATGGATTTTTATATAATTTTAGATGAAAGGGGGAAGAAAATAATGACAGTAGTTACTATTTTAATTGGTTTAGTAGCCTTAGCGCTATTTGTTTATTTAACTTATATTTTACTAAGGGGTGATAATGAATGATTAACTCAATAATACAGTACTCATTATATTTGATAATTTTAGTTGTACTAGCTATTCCGTTAGGAAAATATATTGGGAAGGTAATGAATGGAGAAAATGTTTTCTTAAGTAAGGTATTAAATCCAATAGAAAACTTTATATACAAGATATTAATAATAGATAAAGATGAGGAAATGGATTGGAAGAAGTATTCAATTTCAGTAATTGCTTTTAGTGTTATAGGATTTGTAATTTTATTTTTGTTACAAATGGTACAAGGTATATTGCCTTTAAATCCTGAAGGAATTAATGGAATGAGTTGGCATTTAAGTTTTAATACAGCATCAAGTTTTGTAACTAATACAAACTGGCAATCGTATTCAGGTGAAAGTCAGGCAACTTATTTAACTCAGATGATAGGATTAACAGTTCAAAACTTTGTATCAGCAGCCGCTGGTATAGCAGTTTTATTTGCACTTATAAGAGGCTTCACTAGAGTAAAAGAAAAGACTATAGGAAACTTCTGGGTAGATGCTACAAGAAGTACAATTCATATTTTAATGCCATTATCAATAGTTGTTTCATTATTAATAGCATCTCAAGGAGTTGTGCAAAATTTTTCATCATATCAAGAAGTTGAATTATTACAACCTATAACTCTTGAAGATGGAACAGTTATAACAAAACAAGTTGTCCCTCAAGGACCAGCAGCAAGCCAAATTGCAATTAAGCAATTAGGAACTAATGGTGGTGGATTCTTTGGAGTTAACTCAGCTCATCCGCTAGAAAATCCTACACCTTTTTCAAATGCAGTAGAAATGTTATCAATACTAATAATTCCAGCAGCTTTATGCTTTACATTTGGGAGAAATATTAAGGATAAAAGACAAGGTAGAGCAATATTTATTGCAATGTTTTTAATGCTAGTTATTGCTCTTGGAGTAATAGCAGTAAATGAAGCTAATGCAACACCTCAATTAGCACAAAATGGATTAGTAGATATATCTACAATTAATCAAGCTGGTGGAAATATGGAAGGTAAAGAAACCAGATTTGGTATAGCTTCATCAGCAACATGGACAGCATTTACAACAGCAGTAGCTAATGGATCAGTAAACTCAATGCATGATAGCTATACTCCTATAGGGGGAATGGTGCCTATGCTACTTATGCAGCTAGGGGAAGTAATATTTGGTGGAGCTGGATGTGGATTATATGGAATGTTAGCCTTTGCGATAATAGCAGTATTCATGGCAGGTTTAATGGTTGGAAGAACTCCTGAATATTTAGGAAAGAAAATAGAACCATTTGAAATGAAGATGGCAATGCTAGTTTGTCTTGCAACACCAATTGCAGCATTAGTAGGAAGTGGAATTGCAGCATTAGTTCCAAGTGTATTAGATAGTCTTAGTAACTCAGGTGCACATGGTTTTTCAGAAATGCTTTATGCATATTCATCAGCAGCTGGAAATAATGGGTCAGCTTTTGCAGGATTTGCAGCAAATAAACCATTTATAAATGTTAGTTTAGGATTGATTATGTTATTTGTAAGGTTTGTTCCAATGATAGCAACACTTGCTATTGCGGGTTCATTGGTTCAAAAGAAGAAGGTAGCAGTAAGTGCAGGAACATTACCAACACATGATGCATTATTTGTAGGTCTTTTAGTGTTTGTAGTACTTTTAGTTGGGGCATTAAGCTTTTTCCCAGCTCTTGCATTAGGACCAATAGCTGAATTCTTCCAAATGATAGGATAGAATGGGGGGATAATATATGAAAAATAATAATAGTATTTTATCTGATAAAAAAATGGTAAAAAGAGCAATTAAGGACTCCTTTGTAAAGTTAAATCCTAAGATACAAAAGGACAATCCTGTAATGTTTATAGTATATATAGCTTCTATTATAACAACTATTTTATATTTTGTAGCTTTGCTTGGAATTAAAGACAATTCTCCAGGTTTTATATTGGGGATAACAATTTTACTTTGGTTTACAGTTTTATTTGCAAACTTTGCAGAAGCAATTGCAGAAGGGCGTGGTAAGGCTCAGGCAGATGCATTACGTTCAGCAAAAAAGGATGTTGTAGCAAGTAAAATATTATCAGCAAAAGAAAAAGATAAAGTTGTAAAAGTAAATTCAACAGAACTAAAAAAAGGTGATATTGTTATTGTTTTTGCTGGAGAACAAATTCCAGCAGATGGTGATGTTATTGATGGTGCAGCTTCAGTTGACGAAAGTGCAATAACAGGAGAATCAGCTCCTGTTATCCGTGAAAGTGGTGGAGATAGAAGTGCAGTAACAGGTGGAACAACAGTAATTTCTGACTGGCTTATAATTAAAGTAAGTAATGATCCTGGTGAAAGCTTCATGGATAAAATGATAGCTATGGTAGAAGGTGCAGCTAGAAAGAAAACACCAAATGAAAAGGCACTTGAAATATTATTAGTAGCACTTACAATAATTTTCCTTATAGTAACAGTTTCTTTGTACACTTACTCAGTATTTATTTCTAATGAAGCAGGTATGGTAAATAGTACTTCAATTACTTCATTAATTGCATTGTTAGTTTGCTTGGCACCAACAACTATAGGAGCTCTTTTATCAGCAATAGGTATAGCTGGAATGAGTAGATTAAATCAAGCAAATGTATTAGCAATGAGTGGAAGAGCAATTGAAGCAGCTGGTGATGTTGATATATTAATGTTAGATAAAACTGGAACAATAACCCTTGGAAATCGTCAAGCTAGTGAATTTATACCAGTTGATGGAGTTGATATAAAAGAATTAGCAGATGCAGCTCAATTAGCATCTCTTGCAGATGAAACTCCAGAAGGAAGAAGTGTAGTAATTTTAGCTAAAGAACAGTTTGGCATTAGAGGAAGAGATATGAGTAGTCTCAATGCAACCTTTATCGAATTTACAGCTAAAACAAGAATGAGTGGAGTAGATTTCAATGGAAATGAAATAAGAAAAGGAGCTTCAGATGCAGTTAGGAAATATGTTTTAGAAAAAGGTGGTTTCTTTTCAAAGGAATGCGAAGAGAAGGTTAAAGAAATAGCTAAAGTTGGAGGGACTCCTTTAGTTGTTGCTAAAAATAATAAAGTACTTGGAATAATACACTTAAAAGATATAGTTAAAAAAGGAGTAAAAGAAAAATTTGCAGATCTTAGAAAAATGGGTATTAAAACCATAATGATAACTGGTGATAACCCACTTACTGCAGCAGCAATAGCAGCAGAAGCTGGAGTTGATGACTTCTTAGCAGAGGCAACACCAGAAGGAAAGCTAGATATGATAAAAGATTTCCAAAAGAAAGGGCATTTAGTTGCAATGACAGGTGATGGAACAAACGATGCCCCAGCTTTAGCACAAGCAGATGTTGCTGTTGCAATGAATACAGGAACACAAGCAGCAAAAGAAGCTGGAAACATGGTTGATTTAGATTCATCACCAACTAAGCTTATAGAAATTGTTAGAATTGGTAAGCAGCTTTTAATGACAAGAGGATCACTAACAACATTTAGTATTGCAAATGATATAGCAAAATACTTTGCTATAATACCACCATTATTTTTAGGGCTTTATCCTGAACTACAAAAATTAAATATAATGAAATTAAGTAGTCCAGAAAGTGCAATACTTTCAGCTGTTATATATAATGCTTTAATAATAATAGCACTTATTCCATTAGCATTAAAAGGTGTAAAATATAGAGAAGTTCCAGCTAGTAAGTTGTTATCAAGAAATCTTTTAGTGTATGGTCTTGGAGGAATAATAGCTCCATTTATAGCAATAAAGATTATAGATATAATAATAACTATGCTTGGTTTAGTATAATAGGAGGTATAAATTATGAAAGTTATAAGTAAAGCATTTAAATTTATACTAGTATTTATGATAATATGTGGATTAATATATCCAGTTTTTATAACAGGTGCTTCACAATTACTATTTAAAGATAAAGTAAATGGTAGTATTATAGAAGTTAATGGAAAAAAATATGGTAGTGTATTACTTGCTCAAGAATTTACTGGAGATGAGTATTTATGGGGACGTGTAATGAACTTGGATACAAGTACATTTACAGATGAAAATGGAGAAGTATTAATGTATGCAGCTCCTTCAAATTTAAGTCCAGCAAGTGAAGAGTATGAAAAGCTAGTAAGCGAGAGAATAGAAAAAATAAAAGCATCAAATCCTGATAAAAAAGATGAACCTATTCCAGTAGATTTAGTTACATCATCAGGAAGTGGGCTTGATCCTCATATTTCAGTTGCAGCAGCAGAATATCAAGTAGAAAGAATTGCAAAGGCACGTAATATAAGTACTGATGAAGTAGAGCAAATAATTGAAAAATATACAAAGGGAAGAACACTTGGAGTATTTGGAGAAGAAACTGTAAATGTGTTACAGGTTAATCTTGCCTTAGATGGAAAGTTATAACAATTGAAAACAGGGGTGCTATAAATGAATGAAACTCGTCCTAATCCAGAAGAGTTATTGAAAAAAATTAATGAAGAAGAATTAGAAAATAAAAGAGGAAAGTTAAAAATATTTTTTGGTTATGCAGCTGGTGTAGGTAAAACCTACGCTATGCTGGATGCTGCTCATGCTGCAAAGAAAGCTGGAGTAGATGTAGTAGTTGGATATATAGAACCACATACAAGACCAGAGACTTTAGCTCTTTTAGATGGATTAGAACTTTTACCAAAACTTGAAGTTAAATATAAGGGCATAACTTTAAAAGAGTTTGATTTAGATGGAGCATTACAAAGGAAACCAGAATTAATATTAGTAGATGAGCTTGCACATACAAATGCACATGGACTAAGGCACAAGAAGAGATATAGTGATATAGAAGAGTTGTTAAGTGCAGGTATTGATGTTTATACAACAGTTAATGTTCAGCATATAGAAAGTTTAAATGATATAATTGCATCAATTACTCATGTTGTAGTAAAGGAAAGAGTGCCAGATAGATTTTTCAATGATGCATTTCAAGTTGAGCTTATTGATATAGAGCCTTCAGATCTTATAGATAGATTAAATGCAGGTAAAATATACAGGGAAAAGCAAGCCAAAAGGGCACTGAACAACTTTTTTACAAGAGAAAATCTAGCCGCATTACGTGAAATTGCATTAAGGGAAACGGCTGATAGAGTAAATAAAGAAGTTACCGTAAATAAGAGCTATAGCAAAGGAATATATCATACAAATGAGCATATACTAGTATGTTTAAGCTCATCGCCTTCTAATACTAAAGTTATAAGAGCAGCAGCTAGAATGGCAGAAGCCTTTCATGCTGAGTTTACAGCTCTTTTTGTAGAAACAATAGTTTCAAAGGAGCTAGATGAAAAAAATATTAAAAAGCTTAGAGAAAATTTAAAGCTTGCTGAAGATTTAGGGGCAAATGTAGAAACTGTATATGGTGATGATGTGCCGTATCAAGTTGCAGAATTTGCAAAATTAAGTGGTGTATCAAAGATAATTCTAGGAAGAACAAAAAGGAGAAAATTATTCTTTAAGTCTAAGCTAGGATATGTAGATAGAATTGTAGAACTAGCTCCTGAAATAGATCTTTATGTTATACCAGATAGTGAAGATATTGTTGCTAAAAGGAAGTATCAAGTTAAAAATATAAAACTATCAAGCTCTGATGTAGTGAAAACACTAGTAATATTAGCATTAGCTGTAGGAATAAGTGCAATTTTATATAAGCTTGGATTTAGTGAAGCTAATGTAATAACAGTATTTATACTTGGTGTTTTATTAATATCAAATAAAACTGATGGGATTATTTATGGTGGAGTTGCTTCATTAGCAAGTGTACTGTTATTTAATTTTCTTTTTACAGATCCTAGATTTTCTCTTAATTTTTATGATCCAGGATATTTAGTTACATTTATTATAATGCTTACATCTGCATTGGTTACAAGCACACTTACTAATAAAGTTAAATATCAAGCAAATGTATCAGCAGTAATTGCCAATAGAACAAATATATTATTAGAGGCAAGTAGAGATTTAGAAAGAACTAATAATTTAGAAGATATAATCTTAACAGCTCAAAGGCAGTTATATAAGTTTTTGAAAAAGCCAATCATAATATATGAAGTAGAGAATGAGAGTATAAAAAGCATATATAACTATAGGTTTGAAGATGGTAGTGAAATAGATAAGAAATATATAAGTGAAGATGAAAAGGCTGTAGTTAGTTGGGTAATAAGAAATAAAAAAAGAGCAGGGGTTAGTACGGATACATTACCAGGAGCGAAGGCTATGTATATACCTCTTACTGGACAAAATAATGTTATGGTTGTAATAGGAATAGTAATGATAGAAAATGAAAATATTGATAGTGGAGAAAAGTCATTACTAGAAGCAATGCTTAGTCAAATTTCATTTGCAATAGAGAAATATATTTTAAATGAATCTAAAAAAAATGCATTAATGCAAGCTGAAAATGAGAGGTTCAGGGCAAATTTATTAAGAGCAGTTTCTCATGATTTAAGAACACCACTTACCAGTATATCTGGAAGTGCTAGTTCCATATTAAATAATGAATTTGATGAAGAAACAAAGAAAAAATTAATTTTAGATATTTATGATGATTCAGTTTGGTTAATAAATTTAGTTGAAAATCTATTATCTGTATCAAGATTAGATAATGGAAATGTGAAATTAAATACTGAGCCACAATTAATTGAAGAAATAATAAATGAAGCGCTTGAACATGTAAATCGTAAAATTTCAGATTATAAAGTTAAAGTTAACTTAAAAGATGACTTATTAATGGTTGATGTTGATGTAAGGTTAATAGTTCAAGTAATGATAAATATAGTAGATAATGCAATTAAATATACTGAACCAGGAAGTGAAATTCAAATTAACGTATTTAGTAAATATAGAAAAGTCGTAGTAGAAGTTATAGATAACGGTAGAGGTATAAGTAAACAAAATCAAGAGTGTATTTTTGATATGTTCTTTACTGTTAATGGAAATAAAGGTGATAGTAGAAGAGGTTTAGGGTTAGGGCTTGCTCTTTGCAAGTCTATAATAAATGCGCACGGTGGAGAAATTTATGTTAGAAATAATAAACCTCATGGAACAGTAATAGGATTTACATTATCACAAGTGGAGGTAAATAATGAAGGTATCAATTTTAGTAGTTGAGGATGATAAGGCAATAAGAAATTTTATGTATGCTACTTTAGATATTCATTCTTATAACTGTTTTACAGCAGAAAATGGGGAGCAAGCAATAATACTAGCAACATCACATAAGCCAGATATTATTGTACTAGATTTAGGATTACCTGATATAGATGGTGTTGATATAATAAAGAAAATAAGAGCTTGGTCTAATTGTCCAATAATAGTTGTAAGTGCTAGAAGTGAAGATAAAGATAAAATAGAAGCTTTAGATTCTGGTGCAGATGATTATTTGACTAAGCCATTTAGTGTAGATGAATTACTAGCAAGAATTAGAGTAGCTATTAGAAAGATGAATTATGATAACTCAAAAAAGGAAGAAAGCACCGAATTTATAAACGGAGATTTAAAGATAGATTATGTATCAGGATGTGTTTTTGTAGGAAAAGAAGAAACACATTTAACTCCAATAGAATATAAGCTTTTATGCTTGTTAGCAAAAAATGTAGGTAAGGTTCTTACTCATACCTATATTTTGAAGGAAATATGGGGAATAGCATATGAAAGTGAAATTCCATCATTAAGAGTTTTTATGGCTACTCTAAGAAAGAAGATAGAGAAAAATTGTGAGAAAAATACTTATATACAAACTCATATAGGGGTTGGATATAGACTTGTAAGGATGCAAGATTAAACTAAATTAATGATCTTCTATTATATTAGGATGTAGGAGGTAAGTATGGAATATAATGAAAAATGCTATAAGAATAAGATAAAAATATTAAAAGCTAATCATGATTTAAAGAAATATATAAAACAAGCTAGAGAGGCTATAATAAATAAGGAATATTCTAAAGCTGAGTTATATTTAAAAGAAGCTTTAGTAATGGATAGCAGAAATGCTGAGATAGAAAATCTATTTGGAGTTATTGAAGAATTAATTGGGAATAAAAGGGTAGCTCAAAATTATTATAGAGTTGCATTAGTATTTGATTCAACCTATACTCCAGCAGAAAATAATTTAAAAAGACTTTCTTTAGATAATAGTGGGATTTATTTAATAGATTTAGGAGAATGATTGACATCAATTGATAAATTTTACTTGAAATATAAATTGCAAACTTATTGACAAGCATAGGGCGTAGATATATAATATCTATAAATTAAAAATAGTCAGACATAAATAACTCGTATATCCTCTGAATATGGCAGAGAGTATCTACCGGAAACCTTAAATTTCCGACTATGAGTGATTTTGATATACTATACCTATATTTGTCATATAGCGTTTTTAGGCATATTAACTTCACTTAGAGGCTTAGTATGTCTTTTTTTGTACATAAAAATAGAGATGAAAAGAAATATTACATTCATAAATTCAAAATAGTGAAAGAAATAAATCATTTTTAAGGGGGAAGACTAATGGCAACAATTATTAAAACAGCTTATACTTTTGATGATGTATTATTAGTACCAAATAAATCAGAGGTTTTACCTAATGAGGTTAGCTTAAAAACTAAATTAACTAAAAAAATTACATTAAATATTCCATTAATGAGTGCAAGTATGGATACTGTAACAGAGTCTAAAATGGCTATTGCAATGGCAAGAGAAGGTGGAATAGGAATAATCCATAAAAATATGACTATAGAAGAGCAAGCAAAAGAAGTCGATAGAGTAAAAAGACAAGAAAATGGAGTTATAACAGATCCTATATACTTATCTGAAGACAACACAATAAGACAAGCTCAAGAACTTATGGCTCAATATAGAATATCAGGAGTTCCAATAACTAGAGGAACTAAATTAATTGGAATAATAACTAATAGAGATATAGTTTTTGAAACAAATTATGATAGATTAATTTCAGAAGTTATGACAAAAAGTCCACTAATAACATCTAAAGAAGGAACTACATTAGAAGAAGCCCTTGAAATATTAAAGAAGCATAAAATAGAAAAACTTCCTCTAGTTGACAATGACAACAACTTAAAGGGATTAATAACTATTAAAGATATAGAAAAAGCAAAAGCTTTCCCAAATGCAGCAAAAGATGAAAAAGGTAGATTATTATGTGGAGCATCAGTAGGAGTAACTAAAGATATGATGGATAGAGTAGATGCTTTAGTTAAAGCTAATGTTGATGTTATTACATTAGATACAGCTCATGGACATTCAAAAGGAGTTATGGATGGAGTAAGAAAAATAAAAGCTAAGTATCCAGAACTTCAAATTATAGCTGGTAATATAGCAACTGCTGAAGCTACAAGAGATTTAATAGAAGCAGGAGCAGATTGTGTTAAGGTTGGTATAGGACCAGGATCAATATGTACAACAAGAATAGTAGCAGGTGTTGGAGTTCCTCAATTAACAGCAGTTATGGATTGTGCAGAAGAAGGAAGAAAACATGGAGTTCCAGTAATTGCAGATGGAGGATTAAAATACTCAGGAGATATAGTTAAAGCATTAGCTGGTGGAGCATCTGTTGCAATGATGGGATCAATGTTTGCAGGTTGTGAAGAAGCACCAGGGGAAATGGAAATATATCAAGGAAGAAGCTATAAAGTTTATAGAGGAATGGGATCACTTGGCGCAATGGAAAAAGGATCAAGTGATAGATACTTCCAAAATGGAACAAAGAAATTTGTACCAGAAGGTGTTGAAGGAAGAGTTGCATTTAAAGGCGCTGTAGCAGATACAATTTATCAATTATTAGGTGGAATAAGATCTGGAATGGGATACCTAGGAGCACCTACTTTAGATGATTTATATGAAAATGCAAAATTTGTAGTTCAAACAGCATCAGGAATAAGAGAAAGTCATCCACATGATGTTAATATTACTAAAGAAGCACCAAACTACAGCAAGTAAAAGACGATTGATAATTGACAATGGACAATGGACAATGGACAATGGACAATGGACAATCGAGGAAATAACTCAGACAAGCTGAGTTATAATGAAAGAATGAAAGAATGAAAATTTTATTTAAAATCGCAATTTTAAATGGCAAATGAAAGAATTATGGAGACAACTCAGGCGAGCTGAGTTATAGTGAAAAGTGAAAGCGTGAGGATTTATTTAAAATTAAAATTTTAAATAGCAGTGAAAGAATTATGGAAATAAATTAGAACAATTTATAATTGATAATGGAGAATTGATAATTGAGGAAACAACTCAGATAAACTGAGGTGTAGGAAAAATTTTTATTTAAGAAATTCAGCTTTGGCTGAATTTCATCCTTAATTATTAATTGTCAATTGTCAACTATACATTAAAGAAATTTTGGAGGTACCCATGAATAAAGAGTTAATTTTAGTTGTTGACTTCGGTGGACAATATAACCAATTGATAGCTAGAAGAGTTAGGGAATGTGGTGTTTATTGTGAAGTTCACCCACATACTTTAAGCGTTGATGAAATAAAGGAAATGAATCCAAAGGGAATAATATTTACAGGTGGACCAAACAGTGTATATGGAGAAGATTCTCCTTTATGTGATAAAGCTTTATTTGAAGCTGGGATTCCTATACTTGGAATTTGTTATGGATCTCAATTAATGGCACATATGCTTGGAGGAAAGGTTGCTACTGCTCCTGTAAGTGAATATGGAAAGACAAAGGTTGATGTTAATGTTGATTCAAAAATATTTGATGGAGTATCAGCATCTACTATTTGTTGGATGAGTCATACAGATTACATAGAAAAAGCTCCAGAAGGATTTAAAATAATAGCTAATACACCAGTGTGTCCAGTTGCTGCAATGGAGTGCGAAGAAAAGAATTTATATGCAGTTCAATTCCATCCAGAAGTTATGCATACGCAAGAAGGAACAAAGATGATATCAAACTTCTTATATAATGTTTGTGAATGCTCTGGTGATTGGAAAATGGATTCATTTGTAGAAAAGACAATTGAAGAAGTACGTGAAAAAGTTGGAAATGGTAAAGTATTATGTGCATTATCAGGTGGGGTTGATTCATCTGTAGCTGCTGTATTACTTTCAAAAGCTGTAGGAAATCAATTAACTTGTGTGTTTGTTGATCATGGTTTACTTCGTAAAAATGAAGGAGATGAAGTTGAAGAAGTATTTGGACCTAACGGACAATATGACTTAAACTTTATACGTGTAAATGCTCAAGAAAGATTCTATGAAAAGTTAAAAGGAATAGAAGAGCCAGAACAAAAGAGAAAGATAATCGGTGAAGAGTTCATAAGAGTATTTGAAGAGGAAGCTAAAAAAATAGGAGCAGTAGATTTCTTAGTACAAGGAACTATTTATCCAGATGTAATTGAAAGTGGACTTGGAAAATCAGCAGTTATAAAATCACATCATAATGTTGGAGGACTTCCAGACTATGTTGATTTTAAAGAAATAATCGAACCATTAAGATTATTATTTAAAGATGAAGTACGTAAAGCTGGTTTAGAACTTGGAATACCAGAAAAATTAGTTTACAGACAACCATTCCCAGGACCAGGTCTTGGAATACGTATAATTGGTGAAGTAACGGCAGAAAAAGTTAGAATAGTTCAAGATGCAGATGCAATTTACAGAGAAGAAATAGCAAATGCAGGAGTTGATAAAGAACTAGGTCAATACTTTGCAGCACTTACTAATATGCGTTCAGTTGGTGTAATGGGAGATGAAAGAACTTATGATTATGCAGTAGTTCTTCGTGCAGTAACTACAAGTGACTTTATGACAGCAGAATCAGCAGATCTTCCATGGGAAGTACTTGGAAAAGTAACAACTAGAATAGTAAATGAAGTTAAAGGTGTTAACCGTGTAATGTATGATTGTACAGGAAAGCCACCTGCAACTATAGAGTTTGAATAATAATTTTAATCGTAGGCTATATTTATAGGCCTACGATTTATTTTTGTTAAAAATAATACAAATAAAATGAGTATTTTGTTGTAAAAAGTAGAAAAGGCGTATATAATGAGAATGGTTACATAAAAATTGCAGGGGTGGTAATAAGATGAAAAAGAAATTGATTGCATTATTATTATGTGGAGGTATGACATTATCCATGATAGCTTGCTCAGAGCAAAAAGAAAATGAAACTGTTACAGCAAGTGTGGATACTATTTCTAAGGCATCTACAGAAGTATATTATGGGGAAAGTTCATGGGATGAAGCAAAGGTAAAAGAAGTTTTAAAAAATAATGTTAGTAAAGCAGCAGCAGTTGTTGTTTCTACAACAAATGAAGATGGAACACCAAATGCAGCAACTATAGTTCCTGGATTAGTGAATGATAATACTTTACTATTTAATATAGCTACAGAAGGAAATACTAAGAAGAATATGTTAGAAAGACAAATAGCTGTTCTATCTTTATTTGCCCATAATCCTGAAGCAGAAGATAAAGCTTTAAGAAATCAAGGGGCAAGAGTGATATTGAAGACTATTACGGATGAAGATAAAATAAATGAATTAGTAAAGGAAGCACAATTAAAAGACGCTTCAACTGCTGTATTTATGGAGATAGTTGAAATCTTACCATTAGGTTAATAAGTTTATTGCATTTGAACTAGTACGATGATTATGATTTTAGTGGCATTTATAATAGCTATAAGTCATTTAAATATGGGTATCTTTGTATAAATATTATCAATGTGTTGTTCAATTGCTGAATTGGTATCTGGAAAGACATAATAACTTACCAGCATGTTGTATAGAATTACTGAATTTAAACTAGAAGT
This sequence comes from Clostridium sp. D46t1_190503_E9, assembly GCF_015555225.1. Taxonomy (NCBI): domain Bacteria; kingdom Bacillati; phylum Bacillota; class Clostridia; order Eubacteriales; family Clostridiaceae; genus Clostridium; species Clostridium sp. D46t1_190503_E9. The sequence continues at coordinate 46,634 of NZ_JADNKB010000009.1, read as the reverse complement.
AAGATGTTTATTTAGTTTATATGGGAAATATTGACAAGGTATTTTAGTTATGATATTATATTATTAATAACAAAAAGAGAGCAGAGACGTTCTTAGAAAAACGTCTCTGCTCTCTTTTTTATTTAGTTAGGGGGTATTATATATGATGAATGCTACAATGATTATTGATACCATGTGGGTATTAGTTGCAGCTATTTTAGTTTTCTTTATGAACTTGGGATTTGCATCAGTTGAAGCAGGTTTTGCAAGATCAAAGAATACTGTCAACATTCTCTCAAAAAACTTTATTGTGTTTGCAGTTTCTTCTCTTGGATTTATGCTATTAGGTTGGGGGCTAATGTTTGGAGGGGACAACCCATTCGTAGGAACTAAGAATATTTTTATTTTAGGAAATGCCGATCTCTCATTTTATAATGAAACATTGACATCAAATGTTCCTTTCTGGGGAAAGTTTTTCTTTCAATTAGTTTTCTGTGGTACTGCAGCAACGATAGTTTCAGGTGCTGTTGCTGAACGTGTAAAATATATCTCATTTATTGTTTTCTCATTTGTGCTCACACTTGTTATATATCCAATAATAGGTCATTGGGTATGGGGAAGTGGCTGGCTTGCAAGTATAGGATTTATGGATTTTGCAGGTGACACGGTTGTACATTCAGTTGGAGGCTGGGCTGCTCTTGCTGGAGCATTAATTCTTGGACCTCGTATTGGGAAATACGGTAAAGATGGAAAGGCAAAAGCTATTCCAGGGCATAATATGTCACTAGCCGTTATAGGTTTATTTGTGCTTTGGCTTGGATGGTTTGGTTTTAATCCTGGATCAACAATGAGTTTTCAAAATCCAGCTGATGTTATGCATATACTAATGACAACTAATACTGCAGCAATTGCAGCTATATTAACATCAACAGCTACTTCGTGGATTGTAATAGGAAAGCCTGACTTAGGAATGACTATAAATGGCTGTCTTGCAGGACTAGTAGGAATTACAGGTAGTTGTGCATATGTTAGCATTGAAGCTTCTTTATTAATTGGAGCTATAGCTGGTATTATAGTTGTATATGCAGTAATGTTCTTCGATAAAATAAAAGTTGACGATCCAGTAGGGGCAACAGCTGTTCATCTTTGCTGTGGTGTTTTTGGGACAATCTGTGTAGGGTTATTTGCAAGAGAAGGAGTTACAAGTCTATCAACTAAAAATGGTCTTTTCTATGGAGGCGGATTCGAACTTATTTGGATTCAACTTATAGGTATAATTGCTGTAGGTGCATTTGTATTTATTTCATCTTTACTAGTTTGGTATTTAATTAAGAAAACCATTGGCATTCGTGTATCTCCAGAAGAAGAAATTGCAGGTCTTGATATTGGAGAACATGGAAATATTGCTTATCCAGACTTCGCTCAAGTTGCAAATGGAACAGCATATACAAATAGTGTAGAAGATATCAAGCTAGATAATAAATCTATTCCTACAAATGCAAACACTGTTTCAGAAGAGGTTGCAATACCTGTTATTCACAAAGAACACCAAGGCGAAAAAATAACAAAGGTTACTATAATTACAAATCAAAACAAATTCTCAGAATTGCAAGCTGCTCTTGAAAAGCTTGGTGTCACTGGGCTTACAGTTACAAATGTTCTTGGACATGGTATGCAAAATGGAAATCCAACCTATTTCATGGGGGTACCTATGGAGACAAGGTTGCTTCCTAAGGTTAAGATTGACGTTATTATATGTAAAATTCCAATTGAAATTCTTGTTAAAACTGTTCAAAAGGTACTTTATACAGGAAATATTGGGGATGGAAAAATATTTATTTATGATGTAGAAGATGTAATAAAGATTCGTACAAATGAACATGGATATGATGCATTGCAGGATGAAGAATAGGAAGCGGATTTAGGAAGCTAATTACTGTATTGGTTTTATAATAAATGTGTGCTCAAATAATTAAATAATTTATATTTAATTATTAAAAGTATAATAAAAGGAGTAACTAAATAATAGTTACTCCTAAATTTTTAAATTAAAGGATTATAAACACTATTTTATAAAATGATTATATTATCTATACTTTTTAGAGTTGTCGTACTCATCTTTACACCAATAAAAATACTTTTCAACAGAATAATCGTTGTCCTTATAGTCATCTTTATCATCATCTTTTTTGTTATCGTTATCTTTCTTGCAGTATCTATCAAGATACTCTTCGTAATATTTCTTACAGCGCTTATCATTGTCTTTATCATGCTTCTTGCAACGTTTATCATCGTCGTCATCATTCTTCTTACAACATCTGTCTTCATCATCATGCTTCTTGCAACGTTTTTTATCATCATCTTTTTTGTCATCTTCACGTTTTTTACAATATCTATCAAGGTACTCTTCGTAGTATTTCTTACAGCGCTTATCGTTGTCTTTGTCATGCTTCTTGCAACACTTATCATCGTCATCGTCGTCATCATGCTTTTTACAACATCTGTCTTCATCATCATGCTTCTTGCAACGTTTTTTATCATCATCTTTTTTGTCATCTTCACGTTTCTTACAATATCTATCAAGGTACTCTTCGTAATATTTCTTGCAGCGCTTATCGTTGTCTTTGTCATGCTTCTTGCAACACTTATCATCGTCATCGTCGTCATCATGCTTCTTGCAACGCTTTTCTTCATCTTCACGTTTCTTGAACCACTTATCATAGTCATCATCATAGTCATCATCATAGTCATCATAGTCTTTGCAAGGCTTCTTATAAGAGTCCTTACCGTATTTATCTTCATCTTTGTAATCTTCATATTCATAATCATTATTTGAATAATCACGTGTCATATCAGATTCATCTCCATTTATCATTAGTATATTTGAACATTATATCTCTATAATGCACATAGTCTATAATATGTTGAAGATGCTTACATTGTTACGAAATATAATAAAAGTATATTAAAAATATACTATAAAACTTTGTTATTAGCTTCATAAGATTTTAAGATATTAGATTACTTCTAGTTTTTAAAAGATATTATCTGATGAATTTAAACAAGCCATTTATAAAGTGAACGTTAACATTAAAATATGGAAAATAATGATTTGACAAAATGAATATTTTATAGTAATTTTACATTTTAAAAGCACATTTTGATAAAAAATAAAGTAATGGTGCATATTATAAAATATAAACTAAAGAGGAGAGAAGTGAATACATGGATTTTAAATTAGACATATTTCAAACAATGGCATTAGCAACAGTTGTATTTTACTTTGGAGTATATTTAAGAAAGAAAATAAAATTATTGGAAAAGTACTGTATACCATCTGCTGTAGTTGGAGGAATGACTTTTGCATTAATAATATTAATATTAAAAGTGACTCATATTGCAACAATAACATTAGATGTCACACTTCAAAATGTTTTTATGACGGCATTTTTTACTAGTATAGGATATACAGCTAGTATTAAGGTATTAAAAAATGGTGGAATAAAAGTAGCTATTTTTTTAATACTATCAATAATCTTGGTAATTTTTCAAGATTTAATTGGAGTAGCGTTAGCAGCAGTATTCAATTTAAATCCATTATTGGGACTTTCAACAGGCTCAATCCCACTAGTAGGGGGGCATGGTACAGCAGGATCCTTTGGTCCACTACTAGAGGAAATTGGAGTTAAGGGAGCTACTACAGTTTCTTTTGCATCAGCAACATTTGGGCTAGTAATGGGTAGTATTCTTGGAGGGTTCCTTGCAAAGTCTTTAATAGAAAGAAATAATATAAAAACTCCAAAAGAATATCATGATAGAGATATTCCTTTAAGTGATTTTCATCATGATGAATCTGCAAGTTTAAGTTATAATAGGTTAATGAAGGCAACTTCATGGATTTTTATTGCTATGGGTATAGGATCTATTATAACTAAATATATACAAAGCTTGGGTCTAACTTTTCCATCGTATATAGGAGCAATGATTTCAGCTGCTATTATTAAAAATATAAGTGATTTTAAAGGCTTTGAAATAGAAGATAAGGAAATAGAAACCTTAGGAGGTATAAGTCTTTCTTTCTATCTTTCATTGGCATTGATGGGATTAAAATTATGGGAATTATTTGATTTAGCACTTCCTATGATTGTTATGCTTATCTCACAAACAATTCTTATGGGGATTTTTGCGTTCGTAATTGTATTTAAAACTATGGGAAAAAATTATGAAGCAGCAGTCTTTTCATCAGCTATATGTGGGTTTGGTATGGGATCAACAGCAAATGCGATAGCCAATATGGATGCGCTTACAAATAAATATGGTTTCAGTCAGACTCCGTATTTTGTAGTTCCTATTGTAGGTGGACTATTCATTGATTTTATAAATTCTGCTATAATAACATTATTCATAAATATATTTGGTTAAGAAATAAATTAGTATGTAAAAATAGTAGGCATCTCAGTAATCTAAAGTTATGAGATGCCTATTTTATTTAAATAAAGTAACCAAAATAAAAGAATGGATTATTTTATAAATCCTTTATCTTTCATTTTAGACATATCTGCAAATAGCCCCATACCTGTTTTTAGTTTTCCAAAGCCTACTTTTTCGTAAAATGGTTCCTTTCCTGGTGCAGCATACAATATAAAATTGCAATTAGGAAGTTTTTCTTTAATACCATTTAAAATTAATCTTCCTAATCCTTTACCTTGATATTCAGGGTCTATTGCTACATCATAAATGGCTGCTTGCCTAACACCATCAGAAATAGCTCGTCCAAATCCGATTAATTTGTCATCATTAAAAACAAATATAACAGTATGACTGTTTTCAAAAGATATTTTATGAATTTTGGCGTCTGAATAAGACATTCCTACAGTTTTTAGTATTTCTATCACATCATTCCAATTAACATTTAAGCAATTATATTGAACTCTTATACTCATAAATAAACACCTCATTTTAATTAATTTACAAAATTAGTTTATATTATAGCATAAAATAAATGCGCATTTAAGAAACATAAATGTGCAGTATCAGAAATCTATTTAATATAAAATATATTCAATTTCAAGTAAGCTTTATTGATTTAAAAAAGTTAATCTCTTATTTTTATAAAGGGCCTCGCGAAACGCGAGCCCCTTTGAAAAATTTAATATAGTAGTAAGTTTTATAAGTCATCGACATCTTGCTCTTCACCATATCTTACTGTTCCTTCAGAGCTAAAGCTATCATTAGGATCTCTTTCAATAAAATACCCATCATTAGGTTCTTTAGAAGGTTTTGCATGATTTGTGCAAGATTTAGCTTGAACATTTATTAATTCTTTAATGTTTTTCATTTTTCCCATAAAATCACAACCTTTAATAATAGATTATAAAGCATTATTTAGTATCTCCATCCGCTTATATAATATTTACAAAATAATTTAAAGAAATTTTAAAAAAATTTTAAAAATTTTTTAAAAGTGCATATGTAATAGATGTAGGAAGCTAGCTTCAAAATAAAAAATTAAAAGAAAAAATTAAAATTAAAAAGGAGAGGATTTAAAATGGCTTTAGTACAAAGACTTATATCATCAGACAAATACAGTATAAAATGCCCATATTCAATGACACCAAAGGGGATATGCATTCATAACACTGCAAATGATGCAAGTGCAGCAAATGAAATATCTTATATGCAATCAAATACTAATAGTGTATCTTTCCATATTGGAATAGATGACGTGGAAGCTATTCAAGGAATACCATTTAATCGTAATGCTTGGCATGCAGGAGATGGATCAACAGGAGATGGAAACAGAAATTATATATCTGTTGAAATTTGTTATTCAAAATCAGGTGGTACTAGATTTATAAATGCTGAAAAAAGAGCAGCAAAAGAAGTTGCAGCATTATTAAAGCAATATGGATGGGGTATAGCTCAAATTAGAAAACATCAAGATTTTAGTGGGAAATATTGTCCTCATAGAACTTTAGACATGGGATGGCAAAGATTCTTAAATATGATTCAAGATGAACTAGATACTTCAAATCCACCAACAACTGAATTATATAGAGTTAGAAAGACATGGGAAGATGCTGCTTCACAAATAGGAGCATTTAGTAACTTACAAAATGCAAAAGATTGTGCAGATGCAAATCCAGGCTATAGTGTATTCAATGGTAATGGAGTTAAAGTATATCCAGTTTCAACTATAGTAGTGGGATCTACAGTAAGAGTTACAGGTACTAACTATGCAACAGGAGAATCAATTCCAGATTGGGTTAAACAAGGAACTTATACAGTTAGTCAAATAACAGATAATAAAGCATTATTAAAAGAAATATCAAGCTGGGTGTATTTGAAGGACTTAGTATTAGCCTAGGAAAAGTAAAATAGTGAATAGTTGAGATGAAATTCCTTCGGAATTATTAAGATTAAGAAGCTGTATTAATGGATAATTTAGAAGATTATTAATATAAGATTAATTATTAAAATAATGGATGTATAAAAGAATTAATGAAAATTCCTTAGGAGTTAAGATGATGAGTAGATAAGTTTAATTTAAATTTATCTACTCTTTTTAAATTTACTTATATTAAATTTTAATTAATATGAGAATTTAATTTAAATTGATTTATGTATAGTATTTAAATAATAACAGAAAATAATATGAGTATTTTATATAAAGTAACAAAATAAGTTATACAGTAAAAAAAATAAGGAATATAATTTAAATTATGGTATAATGATTATTGATTAAATCAGCAAAAATTCCCAGAAAGATTCGGAGGTATGAAGATGAATAAAGGTTTAAGATTAGATTTATCTATGGTAGAACCATATGCAAGTTTGCAAGAATTAGATCATATGGAAGTAATGGTAAAAGGGGCTCATGAAACTCTTCATAATAAAATAGGAGCAGGTAATGACTTTTTAGGATGGTTAGACTTACCTGTTAACTATGACAAGGAAGAATTTTCAAGAATAAAAAATGCTGCTGAAAGAATAAAAAAGAATTCAGAAGCTTTAATAGTTATAGGAATTGGTGGTTCATACCTAGGACCTAGAGCAGCTATAGAAATGTTAAACAGCAATTTCTATAATGTATTAGGAAATGATAAGAGAAATACGCCAAAGGTATTCTTTGTTGGTAACAATATAAGTTCAACATATTTAGCTGATCTTTTAGATGCTATAGAAGGTATCGATATCAGCGTTAATGTTATTTCAAAATCAGGTACTACAACAGAGCCTGCAATAGCATTTAGAGTATTTAAAGATTATATGGAAAAGAAATATGGAATAGATGGAGCTAAGGAAAGAATTTTTGCAACTACTGATAAGAGCAAAGGAGCTTTAAAATCATTAGCTGATGAAATGGGATATGAAACATTTGTTATTCCAGATGATGTTGGAGGAAGATTCTCAGTTTTAACTGCAGTTGGTTTATTACCAATAGCTGTTGCTGGAATTAGCATAGATGAAATGATGCAAGGAGCTGCTGATGCAAGAGAAGCATATGCTACTCCAGATCTTAAAAATAACGATTGTTACAAGTATGCTGCAATGAGAAATGCTCTATATAACAAAGGTAAAGATGTAGAAATACTAGTTAACTACGAACCAGGTTTACACTACTTTAATGAATGGTGGAAACAATTATTTGGTGAATCAGAAGGAAAAGACCAAAAAGGAATATTCCCTGCAGCAGTTGACTTCTCAACAGATTTACATTCAATGGGACAATTCATTCAAGAAGGTAAGAGAATAATGTTTGAAACTGTTCTAAATGTAGAAAAAGCTAAGAGAGAAGTTAAAATAGAAAAGGCAGAAGGAGATCTTGATGGATTAAACTTCTTAGCTGGAAAAACTATAGATTTTGTTAATAAACAAGCATTTAACGGAACTTTATTAGCACACAATGATGGTGGAGTTCCTAACATGGTAGTAAATATTCCAGAGCTTAGCCCATATTACTTTGGATATATGGTTTACTTCTTTGAAAAAGCTTGTGCAATAAGCGGATATATCTTAGGAGTTAATCCATTTGACCAACCAGGAGTTGAAGCTTACAAGAAGAATATGTTTGCTTTACTAGGAAAGCCTGGATATGAAGAATTAAAGGCTGAATTAGAAGCTAAATTAAAATAGTGAGAATTATAGTAGATGGAGATGCCTGTCCAGGTATCTCCATTATTCAAAAAATAGCAAAAAAATATGGGTTAGAATTAATGGTATTTTGTGACATCCATCATTACATAACTTTAGATTATGGTGAAGTTAAAGTTGTAGATAGTGGATTTCAGAGTGTAGATATGTATGTAGTAAATATATGTGAGTCAAATGATGTAGTAATTAGTCAAGATTATGGGGTTGCAGCAATTTGTTTAGGGAAAAAAGCTCATATATTAAATCCAAAAGGATATTTATATACAGAAGAAAATATAGATAGAATGCTAGAAGAGAGACATATTTCTCAAAAGATTAGAAGAGCAGGTGGAAGAACATCAAACCCTAAAAAAAGAACTTCAGAAGATGACTTAAGATTAGAAAAAAACTTAATAAGAACAATAGAATGTAATTTAAGAGGATAAACTGTAGAAATATAAAATATAGTTTGTCCTTATTTTTTTTTCTTGTTGACAAATTTCGTTATAAATTTCCTTATGTAAACTGTATAATGATATTAGGGAAAATTGAGAAAAATAGGGTGTGAAGAATATGAGCGAATTATTAATAACTTTTGATAAGGAAAGTCCATCAGTTATAGATGAAAAAATAAATATAAAAATAGTTTCAGAAGATGATAATTGTGTTGAATATAAGTTTTTGGAAGGATCTCCTGGGGAAAGAAATTTAACTTGGAAGCCAATTCAGGATTTTTCAGATAAAAAGGAATGTGAGTGGAGGCCTAGAAAATCTGGAGATTATATGATAATGGTTCAATACAAAGATAAGGATTCTAATGAGTTAAAAAATACAAAGGTAAATTACCAAATAAAAGGTATAGAAGAAAAGGATATTATTGAGCTTAATAAAAATATTAAGCTTATAAAAGATGTAATAATTGATAAAACATCATTAATTGTAGGGGAAAAGATAAACTTAGAAGTGCTTTCAGATGAAGAAGAAATATTATTATATAGATTTTGGATAAAAGGAAAGCAAGGTTGGGAGCCACTAAAAGATTACAGTACAGAAAATAAGTTAACTTATACTACTACTAAGTCAGGGGACGGAGAGTTACTTATTGAATGTAAAAGACCATCTTCTAAGGAAAATGTAGATGATTTTACTACAGTAATATTTAAAGTTAAAGAACAACCTATTATAGAAATAAATTCTTTTGAGTGCTTAAGTGAAAATCTATTAATAAATGAAGAGTTAATTTTTAAGGTTGGTGTAAATTGTGATAAAACTAGGACAATACTCTATAAATTTTTAAGAGTAGATACTAATGGAAGAATAACATGTATTCAAGATTATTCTACTAAAAATATAGTATCATTTTCTGAAAAGCAAAAGGGTAATTATAAACTTTTATGCTATGTAAGGGATATTTTTTCTAATAAACAATATGATGATAGAGCATGTATGATGTACAATATAAAGCCTTATGATGAAATAAAAATAAGAAATTTTTCATCTGATTTAAATTCTCCTCAAGTATCTGGAACTAATATAACATTTAAATCATCTGTAATAGGGGGAAAAGAAATATTATATAGATATATAATTGAAGGCCCAGTAGCAGAGGATACAGGATATATAAGATCTAGAAGTTTTAATTGGGAAACCAAGCTAGAAGGAGAGTATAAGATAATCCTTAAGGCTAAAGATATATCTTTTGATGGAGAATATGAGGATATAAAGGAATTAAGCTTTAAAATAGATAAGAAAGGTGAAAAGCCAGTAAATATCTTAGATGTTTTTTCTAATAAAACTAGAGGATGTATAAAAGGTGAGCCAATCAATATAAAAGTTAAAGCTGAAGGTGGGACAGAACTTAAATATTCATTTATAGTATTTAAAGATGGTAAAGAAAAAGAAAGAAGTAATTATGGAAGAACTAACTGGGTTAATTTCACGCCAGAAGAAAGTGGAGAATATCAAGTTGAAGTTAGGGTTTTAGATAAATATTCATCAAAGGAATATGATGTACATGATTTTGTTTATTTCAAGGTTAAGGACTATCAAGAAGCTGAAATAGATTATGTTTTACTTTCACAAAAGGAAATTTATTTAGTTGGAGATACCATAGAGCTAGAAACTATAGTACAAAATACTAAAAATATATTATTAAGATATGTAACTAAGATTAATGGACATGAAGTTGAGGATACTGGATTTATTGAAAGTAAAAGACTTAGAGTTAAACCTAAATGTTCAGGAAAATATACATTTGAGATTTATGCGAAGAATGTTTTATGTCATGAAGACTATGATGTTAAAAAGGAAGTATCACTTTATGTTCATGAAGCTATTCCAGTTAGCAATACGAAAATAAAAGTTAAAAATAAAAACATAGTTGTTAATAATGAAGTAACTTTTGAGGTAACTAGTGAAGGTGGAAAAGAAGTTTGTTATGAATTTTATATTATGGAAAAAGGAAATTGGGTAAGAGTACAAGCTTATAGCAGAAAGAATTATTATACTTTCTTACCATTTTCTACTGGAAGCTATAGAATATTGGTTCTTAGTAAAAGTTATTATAAAAAGATTAACTATGAAGATTATATAAGCTTAGAATTTGAAGTTGAGCCTTAAGGAAAGCTATATTTATCCGATATTAATATAAAAGTGTAATTTCGGAGGGTAAAAGAAGTGGATATTCCTAAGATAGAAGATTATATGGGAAGTATGGTTAGTAAAGAAGTATTAAAAAAAGCCATAGGGGATGGCCCAGAATTTGAGATAGTATATGAAGCATTATTAAAAAATAACGAATCAAATTCTTCAAATAATAATGGTGAAGAAAATTCTAATACTTACGTGACTACTGGAGTTGGACAAAAGCTTGAACAAATACCACTTAGAATGAGAAAAGAACCTATACAAACAGGTGAATTAATATTAGATGATACCGTAAAGAGAAGTACAACTACTAACATAAGTTCTAATGAATCTACTATAGAGGGAAATGAAGATTCTTCAGTTGATGTGGAAAAGATTTATTCTACTGTTGATAAGTATTCACAAAAATATGGTGTAGATAGAAACTTAATACTTGCTATAATTAAACAAGAATCTAATTTTAATCCCAATGCAGTATCATCTGCAGGAGCAAAAGGACTAATGCAATTAATGGATTTTAATTCAGAAGCCTATGGATTAACTAATCCCTTTGATATTGACGAAAATATAGAAGCTGGAGTTAAACATATTAAAGATTATATAAATATGTTTGATGGAAATTTAGAAATGGCACTTATGGCATACAATGGTGGACAAGGAACAATGGAAAGAAGAGGAGTAAAGTCATCTAGTGATTTATACAAGATGCCACAAGAAACTCAAAATTATGTTCCTAAAATATTAGAAAACTATAGATATTATAGAAGTATGAGTTAATAGTTAATGAATAAATTTAATAGCAAAAAAAGGATGTCTAGATGAATAGTTAAAAATCATTTTGAGACATCCTTTTATTTATTAATTTGAAACATGCAACAAAATAATAGAAGGGGTGATTAATATAAATAGAAGTAAATATATATGGATTGCCGTATTGTTAATAATAATCCTTATAGGTATTAGTAAATTATTGAATACTACTATTTACAAGGAAAGTTATACCATTAATGAACAAGATTCTGGTACGAAGGAAAATGCTATTATTAAGAAATCAAATATTTCTGAACGTTCTTTGGAGGCAGAAGAAACAATAACTAATGCAATTAAGTATAGAAATGATAAGAACTTAGAAAAACTATTAGAAAACTACACAGATAGAAATAAAAAGAATAAATTTAGATTAGATAACTTAGAAAAAATAGAACTTGAGAATATAAAGCTTGTAACGGATGAATCACAATATAAAAACTATATAATTAATTTATTGTTACAGGAAGGTGATTTAGAAATTGATCAAGTAAAGATATATCGCGTAACATATAATATTATGTATAAAGATGAATCATTAGAGCCAACAGGAAATGGTGAAGAGTCAAAACATTATTATTTGATAAAGCATAAGGGGTCTGATAAATGGCTTATAAATGACATAGGAGACTAATAAAATAAGACAGTAGTTAATTTTGTGTAAAAACAAAACTAACTACTGTTTTTATAAATAGTTGGTGATTTTGGAATAATATACTATATAAATTTAAAAATCCTATAAGGATTTTATCCATAATTATTTCATTTTCAATTCTTTCATTCCTTCTCCTCCTTGTTTATTTCTGCTTTAAGTAATAAAATAGTGGATAAAGGCTCAACATAATATTAAGAAGGAAGGTGCTTGAATGGAAAGACTAGACAAGGTTTTATCTAATTTAGGATATGGAACTAGAAAAGAAATTAAGCAGGCAGTTAGAAAAGGACTTATTGAAGTAAATGGTGAAGTTGTTAAGGATAATGGAATGCAAGTTGATCCAGAAGTTGATAAGATTTATGTAAATGGAGAAGAGATATTTTATAGAAAGTACATATATTTAATGATGAATAAACCAGATGGGGTTATATCTGCAACTTTTGATAATAGAGATGAAACTGTTATTGATTTATTAGAAATAGAGCATCAAGTATTTAACCCATTTCCAGTAGGAAGGCTAGATAAGGATACAGTTGGATTATTATTATTAACAAATGATGGGGATTTAAATCATAGATTAATATCTCCAAAATGGAAGGTTGACAAAGTTTATTATGCTAAAATAGACAAAAAAGTTACAGAAGAAGATATTAAGAAATTTAAAAATGGAATTACTTTAGATGATGGATATACATGTAAGGAAGCTAAACTCGAAATTTTAGAATCATCAGAGAATGGATCAGAAGTTATGATTACTATTCAAGAAGGAAAATTCCATCAAGTAAAAAGAATGTTTGAAGCTGTTGATAAGAGCGTGGTTTACTTAAAAAGAGTTGAATTTGGAACTTTACAATTAGATGAAGACCTGGAAGAGGGCGAATATAGGGAGCTAACTGAAGAAGAAGTTGCGATTTTAAAAGGCTTTTAACGAATATTTGGTTAAAATGAAGGTTTATCATTCATAATAGACAAACTTTACAATAATATTTTCAAAATATCTTGCATTTTATAAAAAGATGCAATATAATATTTTTGCAAGGATAAATAAAAGGAATAAATAGCCCCCTTTTTATTTATTGCTTATTGCTAAAGCGCAACCTGGCCCCAAGGGTTGCGTTTTTTGTTTGTTTAAAAACAAATACAAACGTTTACTATAAGTATAATTTATAAAATAAATAAAAGAAAACAATTTCAATTACTATATTGATTTTATAATAATTTCGACATTATTTATAAATTTTAAAAAAGTTTTTAAGAAATAGATTGGTTAACGGACTTATTAATAAGACTTTTTTGCAATAAAAAAATCATTTACAACAAATAATGATATTTTTTATTCAAATATTGCGATTATTGCATTGTTAATGAATATACTAAAATAGGGTGAGATTATAATAAAGAAAAAATATATAATAAATAAAAAAGATATACTAGAATTTTGAAATAGTATATCGATTTTTTATGTATAAATTTAAATTACTATAATCTAATTAATGTTTTTAGGCAACAATATAAAAGATATGTATGTTATAATATGTTAGTAATAGGAAAGGAGTCTGTACAGATGGATTTAAAGTCATTACTTAACAAAGAGCAATATGAAGGGGCTACTACTATAGAAGGTCAAGTATTAATATTAGCAGGAGCTGGTTCAGGTAAAACCAGAGTTTTGACACATAGAATGGCTCATATGATAGACGATTTAGGAATTTTACCATATAAAATATTAGCTATTACCTTCACTAATAAAGCTGCAAAGGAAATGAAGGATAGAGTTAAAGCTTTAATAGGTGAAAGAGCAGAGGATATGTGGATATCTACATTTCACTCAACTTGTGTAAGAATACTTAGAAGAGAAATAGAAAAACTAGGATATAAAAAGAGTTTTACAATATATGATACTTCAGATCAAAAGACACTTATAAAAGAGTGTATGAAAGCTTTAAATATAAATGATAAAGATATAACTGAACAAGAAATCATGAGTAAAATAGGTAAGGCTAAGGATAATATGCAAAGCCCTGCAAGTTTTATGAGAGAGCATGAAAGTAATTTTAGAGAAAAGAAAATAGCAGATGTTTATGAAATGTATCAAAAGAGATTAAAAGAAAATAATGCTTTAGACTTTGATGATTTAATATTTAAAACTGTAGAGCTATTTAAAAAGGATAAAGAAACATTAGAATTCTATCAAAGAAAATTCCAATATATTATGGTAGATGAGTATCAAGATACTAATAAAGTTCAATATGAATTAATTAGACTTTTGGCAGAAAAATACAGAAATGTATGCGTGGTAGGCGATGATGACCAATGTTTAGTTGAGGGAACTCTAATTCAAGGTGAAGATAAAGTTTATAAAATAGAAGAGTTAGAAGCTTCAAATAAAATTAGAGTAGCAGCTGGAAACGGAGAAACTACCTTATTAGAAATAAAAGATATATCTAAAAGAGAATATAGTGGAAAAGTAGTCAAGATAACTACTGAAACTGGAAAAGTAATAAAAGGAACACCAAATCATATAAGCTTTGCGAGAGTAACTGTAAGAGATGAAAAATATTATGTTTATTTGATGTATAAAAAAGGCTTTGGATATAGAATTGGTCAAACATCATCAACAAGAAGCAGAAAAGGTATCGATGCAAGTGGCTTAGCTGTAAGATTAAATGGAGAGCAAGCAGATAAAATGTGGATAATAAAGGTTTGTGATTCAAGAGGTGAGGCTACTTATTATGAAGAATATTATTCTGTTAAGTATGGTATTCCAAAGGTTGTGTTTAACTCAAGAGGAAGAAGTATTTCTTTAACTCAAGAACAAATAAATAAGA
The DNA here is from genome assembly GCF_015555225.1 of Clostridium sp. D46t1_190503_E9. Classification (NCBI taxonomy): domain Bacteria; kingdom Bacillati; phylum Bacillota; class Clostridia; order Eubacteriales; family Clostridiaceae; genus Clostridium; species Clostridium sp. D46t1_190503_E9. Next base: position 31,586 of record NZ_JADNKB010000009.1, on the reverse strand, counting down.
TGTTTAAAGAAATAAACACATATGATAATGCTCAAAAGTTAATGGATGAAGAGTATCTTTATTTAGATTATCCTCATCATATAAGTTCTGCTGTAATAAGAGGAGAAAGTGTAAGGAAGATAGTGAATGTAAGCTTCTTTGGTGGACGTAAATGTGAAGAAAGAGGTTTATATTCGCATAGAATAGGATTAAATACTTCTGGCGAAGAAAGTAAGAAGAAGTTAATGGAATCAGGTTTTAATGTAAGAGATGGAAAAAGAAATACTTTTAGAGTAGAGACAGAACGTGCCTTATATGATGATGCCGAAGAATTTTCAAGCAAGCTTGCTTCTGTAGAAGATGCTTATGAAGTTGTTAGAAAAGCAAAATTAACTTCAGATAATACTTTTAAGTTTATGCCATTAGGAAGTATGAAAGAAGGCATGGCAATTGCTATTTTAGATGGAGAAGGAATAATTGAAGATATTATAACTTTAGTAGAAGTAGAAGATTATGAAGGCTACGTATATGACCTTAACATAGATAATGCAAGAAATTATATAGCTAATGATGTAGTAGTTCATAATTGCATCTATCAATGGAGAGGGGCAGATATAAGAAATATATTAGATTTTGAAAAAGATTATCCAGATGCAAAAGTTATAAAACTTGAGCAAAATTATCGTTCAAAAGGAAATATATTAAATGCTGCTAATGTTGTAATTGTAAATAATGCAAATAGAAAAAGTAAGGTTTTAAGAACAGAGCAAGAATCAGGAAATAAAATAAAGGTTTATAGAGCTTATTCTGATAGTGATGAAGGGGATTTTGTTGCAACTCAAATAAGAAAAATAAAAGATGAAGAAAACAAAAGTTATAAGGACTTTGCAATTCTTTATAGAACAAATGCTCAATCACGTATATTTGAAGAAAGTTTAAGAAGAAAAGATATTCCTTATAAAATTTTAGGTGGAACAAGATTCTATGACAGAAAAGAAATTAAGGATATGATTTCATACTTAAAAGTATTAGTTAATCCAACTGATAGTATAAGCTTAAGAAGAATTATAAATGTTCCAAAGAGAGGTATTGGAGATGCAACTGTAAATAAAGTAGTTGATTTTGCAGATGACTATGAATTACCTTTATGGGATGCATTAAGTACAGTAAGAAATATTCCAACTCTTACAGCAAGGAATTGTGGTGGAATAGAAATATTTATGGAAATGATGGATAAGTTCATGGAAATGAGCGAAATAATGCCTGTATCAACATTAATAGAAACTATATTAAAGGACACAGGATATATATCAGAGCTTGAAAAATCAAAGGAAATAGAAGATAAGAGTAGAATAGAAAACTTAAAAGAATTAGTATCAGATGCTGTTGATTTTGAAAGAAGCAGTGAAGATAAGAGTCTTTCAGCATATTTAGAAAAAGTATCATTAGTTCAAGATACAGATAAGCTAGAGGAAGAGGATGATACTATAGTTTTAATGACTGTACATAGTGCTAAGGGGTTAGAATTCCCAGTAGTATTTATGGTTGGTATGGAAAATGGAATCTTCCCAGGTAATGCTTCATTTGAAAGTGATGCTGAAATGGAAGAATCAAGAAGATTATGTTATGTTGGTATAACTAGAGCAAAAGAGCAGTTATTCATGACTTCAGCAGAGGTTAGAAGACAATTTGGTAGAACTGTTGCATATCCACAATCAGATTTCATAGCTGAAATAAAAGGTGATTTAAAGGAATATGTTTCAGGAAACAACTCAGCACAAAGTGCAAGAGCTACAATGTTCCCAAGAGAAAATAGATTTAGCAATCCACATAGCTTAAGAGGAAACTCAATGCAAATGCAAAAGCCAAAAGCACAAACTATACAATCATCTGTTTCAAATGATGATGTAACAGTAGGAAGAAAAGTAAAGCACAGTAAGTTTGGTGTTGGAACAGTAGTGTCAATAGCTGACTCAGGAAATGACAAAAAACTTACAATAGCCTTTGATAACCAAGGCATAAAAATACTGATGCTTTCATTAGCAAACCTAGAACTTATGTAAATATTCAATGGACAATGGATAATTGATAATGCACAATTAAGGTATAAACTCCAAAGGAGTTTAGAAAAATATTTTAATTTAGCAAAGCTGAATTATTTCAATAATTATCAATTGTCCATTAACAATTATCAATTATATAACGAGGTGTTTTATTTGGATAAGAAACAGCGAATAGAAGAGTTAGTAGATGAATTAAACAGATATGCATATGAGTATTATTCATTAGACAATCCTTCGATTTCTGATAAGGATTATGACAAGAAGTATGATGAACTTAAAAAGTTAGAAGAGGAAACAAGTTATGTTCTTCCTTACTCACCTACTTTAAGAGTTGGGGATAGGATATTAGAAGGATTTAGTAAATATACTCATAAGGCAAGATTATGGAGTTTAGATAAGGCTCAAAGTTTAGAAGAATTAAAAGATTGGCATAATAGAAATCTTAAATTTATTAGAGAGATGAATTCAAGAGGAGAAGATTTACCAGAGCCTAGATATGTACTTACTAAGAAGTTTGATGGGTTAACTGTTAATTTAACTTATGATGAAAATGGAATATTAGTATCTGCTGCTACAAGAGGTAATGGTGAAGTAGGAGAAGAGGTTTCAGCTCAGGTTAAAACTATAAAATCAATACCATTAAAGATAAATAACGATGATTTATTTGAAGTTCATGGTGAAGCTATAATGACAACAGAGGCTTTTGACAACTACAATAAAAATGCAGATGTACCACTTAAAAATTTAAGAAATGGTGCTGCTGGAGCTTTAAGAAATCTAAACTTAAAAGAAACAGCTAAGAGAAACTTGTCAGCATTTTTCTATGATGTAGGATATAAAGAAGGTGAAGGCTTTAAGACTTATGAAGAAATGTTAAATTTCATAAAAGATAAAGGTCTTCCAATGGACGATTATGTTAAGTATTGCACTACTATTGAAGAAATAGAAAAAGAAATAGATTATATCAATGATATTAGATTTGATTTAAATTACGATATTGATGGAGTTGTTATTGCTATTGATGATATAAGAACTAGGGAATTACTAGGATACACAGTAAAGTTTCCAAAGTGGGCAATAGCATACAAATTTGAAGCACAAGAAGCAACAACAAAGCTAATTGATGTAGAATGGAATGTTGGTAGAAGTGGAAGAGTAGGGCCTACTGCTATATTAGATCCTATAGATTTAGCTGGTGTAACTGTAAAGAGAGCAACTTTAAACAACATAGATGATATAAGAAGAAAAGGTGTAAGAGTAGGAGCAGAAGTCTTTGTAAGAAGATCTAATGATGTTATTCCAGAAATAATGGGAGTAGTAACTGAATCATTAGAAGGAACAGAAGAAATTAATGTTCCTGAAGTTTGTCCAGCATGTGGAGCACATCTTGTACAAAATGGAGTTCATTATTTCTGTGAAAATACTCTTTCATGTAAACCTCAAATGGTTAAAACTATAGTTCATTTTGCATCAAGAGATGCTATGAATATTGAAGGATTTTCAGAAAAAACAGCTGAGCAATTATTTGAAAAACTAGATATTAAATCTATAGCAGATTTATATAAGCTAGAAAAGGAAGAGTTGCTACAGTTAGATAAGTTTGGACCAAAGAAAGCGCAAAATTTATTAGATGCAGTTGAAAAAAGTAAGGATTGTGAACTATATAGATTTATATATTCTTTAGGGATTCCTAATGTTGGGGTTAAAACTGCTAAAGATTTAGTAAATAGATTTAAGTCTTTAGAAGGTTTAAAAAATGCTAGTTTTGATGATTTAGTATCAGTGCAAGACGTAGGAGGCATAGTTGCTAAATGTGTTTTAGAGTTCTTCAAGGAAGAAAAAGCATTAAATACGATAAATGAACTTTTAGAACTTGGAGTTAATCCTAAATTTGAAGAAAAAGAAATAATCTCAAGTCCTTTTGAAGGAAAGACAGTTGTTGTAACAGGAACACTAAAAAATTATTCTAGAGGCGAAATAAAAGCAAAGTTAGAACTATTAGGGGCGAAGGTTTCAGGAAGCGTAAGTAAGAAAACTGATTTTGTAATAGCAGGAGAAGAAGCAGGATCAAAATTAGACAAAGCTGTTGAACTTGGAGTAAAGGTTCTAAATGAAGAAGAGTTTGAGGGGATAATAAAGGAGTAAATAGAAATGGATAAATTTAGAGTTAAGGATATTTTTACAATAATATGCACCTTAGCTGCAATATCAACAAGTGTAACTATAGTGCTTACATTCTTAACAACATATCATTTCATAAACAATATGCCTATATTTAATTCCTATCTTTTGTTGCAAATTGGTATATGTGTAACTATGATATTATGGGCAATAAGATTTTTCCTATATAGAAAAGGAAGAGAAAGATATATATATACATCAATGTGTATAATAATTTCAATTGTAAGTTTATTTTTTGTAATGAACTCAGTAAGATAAATAAATATAAAAGAAATAAAAATGGGGATGCCGTAGGCACCCCATTTATTCATAATTATTGAGGGATGTATTTTTCAAATTTTTGGATTACGTCATCATAAATTTTGTCTAACATTTTAAAATCTATTGCATTTATATAATAAGCTTCTAAGTCATCATGAAGTTTATGTGCTTCAGAAATGAAGTATAAAGCTTTATTAGTTAATTCATAAAAGATTTTTTTGTCATAATCAATGTCTTCCTTATTATTTGAAAGTATAGATGCATCACAGAAGTCTTCAATATTATATACTTTTCCATTAAAAGAGCTTTGACTAATTTCATTCTCTGTTACTACACATGTAGATAGCTCTGGTATAAAAATATGCTCTATTCTTTCAGGAATAAAAGGATCATGCATGTATTCCACGAAGTAGCCTTTCTTTTGAGCAACTTTACCTATTTCCGTTAAAATAGTAGTTTTGCTAAATCCAGGTCCGCCTTTTAATATAAATTTATGATTAAATTCAGAGGTAAGATCATTAGCAAAGGTGATTATTCCATTAGGTGTAAAGGCCGTTGCAAATAAGTGTCGTTCATCACCAAAACCAGCTTTTTGCTTATTAAATATTCCTTCTTTTAAGCTTTCGGTTATAGTAACTATTTTACTATAAGCTAATGCTTTAGAATTTAATTTGCTCCAATCATCATGAATAGATTTGGCTGAAGATAGAAATCTATAAGCTCTTTGAAAGTTGTTACTAATATTCTTAGAAATATCGATAATTTCCCTCTTGTGCAAAGAAAGAGCATCATTGTTAAGGGCAATCCCCATGTTAAGAATTTCATCAACAGCACCTGGATGAATTGGATCAACCATGTGAGGTGAGGTACCATCTAGAATAGCTAACCCAAGCTCTTTTATAACAATGCCATCTAAAGAATTATTATCAGAAGAGCAATGATGATACTCTATGGTATATCCTTTACTCTTAAAATGAGCTCCCACTTTTTTCATTAAAGAAGATTTTCCTGTACCAGGCCCACCTTTCATGCAGATAATTCTATTTGCATCTTCTTGAGTGAGTATATACTTATAAAAAGAATAAAATCCTTTGTTAGTATTTCCTCCAGGAAAGAGATGTCTTTCTTTTAGATGTGTCAAATATATCACTCCTAAATATTGCTTTCATTCAAGTTTCAATATTAATATATGTATTTATTAGAAAAATGCAACAGTATAATTAAGGTTTATTTAAGTTAAAATAAATAATATATCTAAATAAACTATAACTAACTGCTAATGTATAGTAGAAATTTAGATTTTAGTAGCATATAAAAGATATAGCATAGCAGTTTGATTTGCTATATTAATTAAATAATTCTATTAACTATATAATATTCTACCTTTGTTAATTATGAGGAATGTATACATATTATGTATAATTAATAACTGACAACTTTTAATTATGCATAAAGTTTTGATGGATAAAAAGACAAAAAATATTATAGAAATTTGATTTTACGAATAAAATATGCTGTTTTTTTTAATATTTTTATTAAAATATTATAATAAATAAAAAATATTAAAAAAATTTTAAAAAGGTATTGAATAAAAATGAAAGTAGGGTGTATAATTATGCTATCGCAATTGAATGGGAATTGTATATTTAATCATAAAGAGGGGGATTTAATAATGAAAAAAGGTATGATAAAGAAGATATTAGCCGTAGCAGTTGTTGGGGTTATGGGATTAGGATTAATAAGTTGTGGAAATAAAAATAATGCAGACAAGCTAACAGAAATTAAGGAAAAAGGAACATTAGTTGTTGGCTTAAGTGCAGATTATGCTCCATATGAATTCCACATGATGAAAGATGGAAAAGATGAAATAGTAGGGTTTGACGTTGAAATAGCTAAAGAAATAGCTAAAGATATGGGCGTTGAATTAGAAATAAAAGATATGGAATTTGATTCATTGATATCAGCTGTTCCAACAGGAAAAATAGATATGGTAATATCAGGTATGACTCCTACAGCAGAGAGAAAAGAAGCAGTTGATTTTTCAGATATATACTATATTGCAGAACATGGAATGGTAGTAAGAGCTGAGGATAAAGATAAATATAAAACATTTGAAGATTTAACAGGTAAAAAAATTGGTGCTCAAATGGGATCAATTCAAGCGGATTTAGCAGAAGAAAAAATAAAAGATGCTGATATGCAATTACTTTCAAGTGTTAATGATTTAATTCTTGGATTAAAATCAGGAAAGATAGATGCATTAGTAGTTGAATTACCTGTTGCAGAAATGATTGTTAAAAACAATTCAGAACTAGTTATAGGCGAAGAAAAAGTAAAAGATACAGATGGTGGATCAGCAATTGCAATAAAGAAAAACTCACCAGAATTCGCAGAACAAATAAATAAGACAATTAAAAGAATAAAAGAAGAAAATTTACTAGATCAATTTATAATAGATGCTAATGATTTAGCAGGACAAACAAATAACTAGAATAAAAAGATGAAATACTGAAAAAATTAAGTAGTGAAAGAATCATGGAATAAATTAAATTACTAACTCAGTCTGTCTGAGTTAGTAATCATTTTTTTTCATTTTTAACTTTTTCATTTTTCACATTAAAATAAGGGGTGTATGATTTGACATTAGATTTTAGTTTTTTATCTGAATATATGCCATATTTTATAGATGGCGTTAAGTGGACATTATTAATTTCTTTAATAAGCGTACTTTTAGGTGTCCTTTTAGGATCAATATTATGCTTTATGAAGAGATCAAATTTTGTAATTTTTAAAATAAATCCTTTAAAGATTATCGCTAATGTGTACATAGAGATAATTAGAGGAACTCCAATGCTATTACAAATAATGATTGTATATATTGCATTTGATGAATTGTTAGGTATAAATATGTCTCCATTAACTGCAGGTATAATAGCTGTATCTTTAAATTCAGCTGCTTATGTATCTGAAATAATAAGAGCTGGTATTGATGCTGTTGATAGAGGACAACTAGAAGCAGCGAGAAGCTTAGGAATGAATCAACTCATGGCTATGAGACTTATAATAATGCCTCAAGCAATTAGAAATATATTACCTGCTATAGGTAATGAATTTGTAACTGTAATTAAAGAATCTTCAATGGCATCTGTAATAGGTGTTGGAGAGCTTATGTATGCGGCAAAGGTTATTAGAGGAAAAACATTTAGAGGGTTTGAACCTTTAATAGTTGCAGCAGTATTTTACTTTGTAATTACATTTACATTAGGTAGACTTATGAATTATATAGAAAGGAGAATGAAGGCCGGTGATTCACGTTAATAATTTACACAAGTATTTTGGAGAAAATGAAGTTTTAAAAGGAATTAATGAAAATATAAAAAAAGGTGAAGTTGTTGTTGTAATAGGACCTTCAGGATCTGGTAAAAGTACATTCCTAAGATGCTTAAATTTATTAGAAGTTCCAACTGATGGTGAAATAATATTTGAAGAACAAAATATTACAGATAAGAAAACTGATATAAATAAGATAAGAGAAAAAATGGGGATGGTATTCCAACAATTTAATTTATTCCCTCATAAAACAGTTTTAGAAAATCTAACAATAGCGCCTATGCAGGTTAAGAATAAATCTAGGAATGAAGCTGAAAAAATTGCTAAAGATTTATTATCTAAGGTTGGATTATTAGAGAAAGCAAATGCATATCCAGCATCATTATCTGGAGGACAAAAGCAAAGAATAGCAATTGCAAGAGCTTTAGCTATGGAACCAGATGTTATGCTATTTGATGAGCCAACATCTGCTTTAGACCCAGAAATGGTTGGAGAAGTTCTAAATGTTATGAAGAACTTAGCCAAAGAAGGAATGACTATGGTCGTTGTAACTCACGAAATGGGATTTGCTAAGGAAGTTGGAGATAGAATATTATTTATGGACGGCGGAAATATAGTAGAGCAAGGAACTCCAGAAGAAATATTCACAAATCCTAAAAATCCAAGAACCATAGACTTTTTATCTAAGGTATTATAATTGTATTTTGCGAGGCAAAATAGTGAAAAAATAAAATAATTAATTATGTTTTGTTATGCAGAACTTAAATTTACTTGTGCAAAGCACTATTTATTTAAAATTCCTAAGGGTTTTTGAATAAATAGTGCTTTGTACTTATTTTTTAGTTTTGTAGTGCAAAACATAATTAACTGTTTAACTAGTGAACTATTAACTTATTACTTATAAATTGCTTTACAATTCTAAATAATAACTAATTAAAGGCGTCTAGTAATTGGCTGTTTTAAGATTTTAATAATAAATATAATATATTGTATATTTAGAATAATGATTAATATATAATAATATATTATATAGATATGTAACAAAGAAAGGATAAGTGGAGGTAACTTTCTAATGAATAAAGACAATGATTCTAGTAATTGGAAATTTGGTGTTTTCTACTACAATCCAGAAGATCCTTCAGAAGTTGTTGATAGAAAAAATGGAAAAGGGGTAACTATTAACTTTGCTCAAAAAGAAGGAAGACGTATATTTGGATTTATTTTAATTCCAGCATTTATAGGAATTATGATTGCAATTCTTATTGCATGCTTAAGTAAATATTAAATCTTTTATTAAAAATATGTAGTAAAATACAAAGAATAGTGATAAAATGAAAATGTGGAAAATAAAAGTACAATAAATTGAATATTAAGTGCAAGAGATAATAGAGTTAAGCACAAATTTGGGATACACCCTCTTTTTTGCTAAGCTCTTTTTTTGTTTAATATCTATTTATTTAAATTAATAATTATTATATTTGCTAGTTTCATATGATGCTGATATAATTATTATACTATTGTAAATGATTACAAAGAGGTAGGGGATGAAATGAATAATTTTAAAAGGATTTTAGAAGATAATCCAATAGTAGCAGCTGTTAAGGATGAGAAGGAATTAGACTTAGCACTGCAAAGCGATATACAAGTTATTTTTATTTTATTCGGAGACATATTAAACATTAAAAATTTAAGTGAAAAGATATTTAAACATAGAAAAATTGGAATTTTACATGTTGATTTAGTTGAGGGAATTTCTAGTAAAGAGATAGCTTTAAAATTTATTAAAGAAAATACAAAGTTTCAAGGAATAATTAGTACAAAACCTCAAATGATAAGAATGGGAAAAAAGCTTGGATTTATAGCTATTCAGAGAGTATTTATGATAGATAGTTTATCTAAAGAAAATATGAAGAATCATTTAGTAGAAGAATGTGATGCAGTAGAAATTCTTCCAGGATTACTTTTTAAGATAATTAAGGAGCTTTCAGTAAGCCTTAATAAACCTTTAATAGCTGGTGGATTAATTTCTGATAAAGAAGACGTGATGGAAACATTAAAAAGTGGTGCAACATGTATATCTACAACTAAAAAAGAAATTTGGTATATGTAGAAACAGAGAATTGGAGAGAAAGCTACATAGGATTGTTTTTTGCGATCTTATGTAGTTTTTTTATAAAAAATTTAATAAAGGGGAGAGCAAAATGCAAGCTTATTTTTCAGAATTCATAGGTACTCTTATTTTGATATTACTTGGTAATGGGGTAGTAGCAAATGTAGTGCTTAGAAAGACTAAGGGTAATTCTTCAGGTTGGATTGTAATTACAGCAGGATGGGGGTTCGCTGTAGCAATAGCAGCCTATATTACAGGATGGATGGGGGGAGCTCATCTAAATCCAGCAGTAACTATTGCACTAGCTTCATCAGGTTTATTCGAATGGAGTCAAGTACCAGGATACATCATCAGCCAAATGTTAGGGGCAATGGCTGGAATGCTTGTTGTTTATCTTAACTACAAATTACACTATGATGAAACTTCAAATGGAGAGGACGTTAGAGGAACATTTTGTACAGCACCAGCAATAAGAAGCAATCTTTATAATTTCATTTGCGAATTTACTGGCACTTTTGTATTATTAATAGGAATAAGAGGAATAACTTATAGTGAAGTGTTTAAAACTACTTTCCAAAGTTCAGGGGGAGAAATAATAGGAACAGTAGGAATTATGGGATCATTTTTAGTTGGTATCTTAGTCTGGGCAATAGGCTTATCCCTTGGTGGTACAACAGGATATGCTATAAATCCAGCTAGAGATTTAGCACCAAGAATAGTACATGCTATCTTACCTATGAAGAATAAAATTGATTCAGATTGGAGTTATGCTTGGATACCAGTTTTGGCTCCTATACTTGGAGGAGTTTTTGGAAGCTTAGTATTTGATTTTATTATTAAGTTATAGAATTTTAATTTAAGGGGAGAGATGATTATGGGAAAGTATATTATAGCATTAGATCAAGGAACAACAAGTTCAAGAGCAATTGTATTTGATAAGGAACAAAATATAATAGGGATAAGCCAAAAGGAATTTACACAAATTTATCCTAAAGAAGGATGGGTTGAACATGATCCAGTAGAAATATGGGCAACTCAATATGGAGTTCTTCAAGAAGTTATAGCAAAAACTAATGTAGATAGAGATGAAATTGCAGCTATAGGTATAACAAATCAAAGAGAAACTACAATTGTTTGGGAAAAGAGCACAGGAAAGCCTATTTATAATGCAATAGTATGGCAATGTAGAAGAACAGCTGATATATGTGATAATTTAAAAGCTAATGGATGGGAAGATTATATTAAGAAAAATACAGGATTAGTTGTAGATGCTTATTTCTCAGGAACTAAAATAAAATGGATACTTGATAATGTAGAAGGTGCAAGAGAAAAAGCTGAAAGAGGAGAACTTTTATTTGGAACTGTAGATACATGGCTTGTATGGAAGTTAACTAATGGTAAAGTTCATATTACAGATTACACTAATGCATCTAGAACTATGCTTTATAACATAAAAGACTTAAAATGGGATGAAAAAATATTAGAAGAATTAGATATACCTAAATCAATGCTACCTGAAGTTAGAAATTCATCTGAAGTTTATGGATATGTAAATCTTGGAGGCAATACAGATGTTCCTATAGCAGGTATTGCAGGAGATCAACAAGCAGCTTTATTTGGTCAAACTTGTTTTGAAAAGGGTGAAGCAAAAAATACTTATGGAACAGGATGCTTCTTATTAATGAATACAGGAGAAGAAATGGTAGAAAGCAAAAATGGACTTTTAACTACTATAGCAATAGGGATTGATGGAAAAGTTCAATATGCTTTAGAAGGATCTGTATTTGTTGGTGGTGCTGTTGTTCAATGGCTTAGAGATGAACTTAGAATAGTAAACGATTCAGCTGATACTGAATACTTTGCGTCTAAAGTTGATGATAATGGAGGAGTTTATATAGTACCAGCCTTTGTTGGTCTTGGAGCACCTCATTGGGATATGTATGCTAGAGGAGCAATACTTGGATTAACTAGAGGAAGTAACAGAAATCATCTTATAAGGGCTGCTCTTGAATCAATAGCATATCAAACAAGGGATCTTATAGATGCAATGAAAGAAGATGTAGGATCTGACCTTAAGAATATAAAAGTAGATGGAGGAGCAAGCAGAAACAAATTCTTAATGCAATTCCAAGCAGATATATTAGGAAAGAATGTTATAAGACCTATAATATCAGAAACAACAGCTCTAGGAGCAGCTTACTTAGCAGGTATTGCAGTAGGTTTCTGGAAGGACAAAGAAGAAGTTAAAAAGTTCTGGCATATGGCAGATGAATTTGAAGCTAAACTTGATAAAGAAAAAGTTGATAAGTATTATAAGGGCTGGAAAAAAGCAGTCAAGAGATCTTTAAGCTGGGAAGAAGAGTAGAATTAAACTTAATGATATGTATTAACTTTCCGATTTTTATATAATTTCGAATACAATTTAATACATATCATTAATGAGATTAATTCTACAATTAGTAATTTTAAATGGTGAAGCTAAAAAGAATGAAAAAGTGAAAGAATGAAAGAGTGAAGGAAAAAATCCCTAAGGGATTTTGAATGAAAAGTGCTGCGTACAAATTGAATTTTAAGTTTTACGCACTAAAACATCCTAAACTTTTCACTCTTTCACTTTTAACTTTTTACTCTTCCTGTGTTTTTGTAGAGTAATCTATAAACAACCTCATTTCATAATTCAGCTTGTCTGAAGTATCTCCTTAATTCTTTCATTTTTTCATTCTTTAATTCTTTCGCAACTAATAAGTTCTATAAAAGTTTTCCTATAAATAAAATATAAATAAGAAATTAAATAGATAGTTTATGGGGGAATGATGAAACTTAAATTTGACTTCAATTTTTTATTACTTGAATTTAGAGATTTGTATTATATTTTAAACAAAATAGGTGAAGAAAAAGATTATAAAATAGTATGCTCAAAGCTAGTAAAAATAATTAATCAAATAATTATAACAATACATTTAAATAATAAGTTGTTTTATAATAGTGAGAACTCATTGGTAGAAAATATTGAATATTTATCTAGAAAGGATATAATTCCATATGAACTTATGAAGTGTCTAGTTAATTATGTAGAGGACTTATATTATATAAAAGATATATTAGATGATGATGATGTAAGTATGAATAAGAAGAAGGAATTTGCAGAATTATTAAATGATCAAAAAGTCATTTATGAAACTTGTGTTTGGCTAGTTATTAATTGTGGAGAAGAGGATTACTCTCTATTTTATGATAAATTAGCAGACTATGAAAAAAAGATATTTGATAAGTATTTAAACTATGATGAATTGGATGAAGAAAATGTTGAAATTGATTTATTGAACTCAGTAAATGAGGTTGAATATGAAGAAGAAGATGATGATGAGATTAATTCAGTAGAAGAGTGCTTATTAGCTGGGGAAATGTATTATTTAGGAAAAGACGTTGAAAAGGATTATTATAAAGCAAAAGAATATTTTGAGAAGGCAGCAGAAGAAGGCAGTGAATATGCTGAAAGCTATCTAGGATTATTTTGGGAAAAGGGATATGGATGCGAAAAAGATATTGAAAAAGCCTTATATTGGTATAAGAAGGCAGCCTTAAAAGGAAATGCATTTGCTCAATATTCATTAGGATATATGTATTTCATAGGAGAAGAGGTGGAAAAAAACTTAGAGTATTCATTTAAATGGTATAGAGAGGCAGCAGAAAATGGATTTGCGCCAGCTCAATATGCACTATCATATCTTTATAAGAATGGAGAAGGATGCGAGAAAAGTGTGTTTAAAGCATACTACTGGTTAGAAGAGTCAGCAGAAAATGATTTTGAAGACTCTTATTATATTTTAGGACAATCTTATTTGGAAGGGAATGCTATAGAGACTAATTATAAAAAAGCCTTCTTTTATTTATCAAAAGGTGTAGAAAAAGATGATATGAATTGTCTTGAGAGTCTAGGAGATATGTATTATTGGGGTCTATATGTAGATGAAGACAGAGAAAAAGCCTTTTCACTATATGATAAAAGTATAGAATCAGGAAATATATCCCTATATTATAAGCTTGGTAAGTTATATGAAGAAGATAATAATATAAAGATGGCATTAGTAAATTATTTAAAGGGCCATGGCAATGGAGATTTAAAATCAACTCAAAGACTTGGAATAATGTATTATAACGGAGATGGAGTTGAAATAGATAAGAAAAAAGCATTAACTTATATGAAGGCTGCCATAGAAGGTGAAGATCCTCATTCTTTGTATGTAATTGGAGTTGCATATTTAAATGATAATAGAGAAAAAGGATTAGAATATTTAAAAAAGGCTTATGAAAAGGGATCATATTATGCAGCAGAAGCTCTTGCAAGTGAGTATCTAATTGATTTATTAAATGATAAAGAAATAAATGAAGATGAATTATTAGAATATATAAATTATGCTATGGAAAATGAGATGGTAGAAGCTATATATTATTATGGATTACTTCATGTGTATGGATTTGGTGTAGAAAAAAATAATGAGGAAGCTTTTAAGTATTTTATAAAGGCTGCAGAAAAAGGATCTCAAAAAGCTATGCTAAAGCTTGGAAATTGGTATAAGCATGGAATATTTGTTAAGGCAAACTCAAAAGAAGCTATAGAATGGTATAAAAAAGCAGCAGAAGAATATAATACTGAAGCATTATTAAACATAATAGAAATTCATGAAAAGGGAATAGGAATAGAAAAAGATTATAAGAAGGCATTAGAAGGAGCATATCTTCTAAGGGAAATAAATATAGTCGAAGGAAATTTAAAGCTTGCTTATTATTATTCAAAAGGGATAGGGGTAGAGATATCTAATAGCAAAGCAAATGAATATATAGAAGAATTATTAATTTTAGATGAAGCTAAGGCATATAACTTACTAGGGGAGTTAGCGGAAGAGAAATTATTTAATAAGAGAGAAGAAGATGCAATTGAATATTATCTTAAAGCTATTTCCTTAGGAGAAGCAAAAGCATATTCAAATCTAGAATATTATCTATATATAAGAGGAAGAAAAATAGATGAATTTGATAATTTAATCGATAGTGTTGATAAAAAAAGTTATAGCTTTGAGCAAGCGAAAAGTATATTTGTAGAAGGAAAAAATGAGATACTTAAAGGAAAAAATGAAAAAAATAGTGAATTGATTAAAGATGGAATTAAGAAGTTAAAGAAAAGTACTCGTTTAGGATTTTATGATGCTATAAAAGATATTATAGATTACTATGAAAATGAAGAAAAAACTAAAGATAACTTAATTGAATTATATAAGTATAAGCACAAAATGGTATACTATGGTATTAATATTTAGATTAAAAAGGAGCATAAAATTTATATGCTCCTATATTTTTGCTATAGTACACATAATATTAAATAAATAAATTATATGATGCTTAATGAAAAAATATAACTTGATTATAAATTTTATATATTTATAAAAAATGAATAATAAATAATTGGAAATTAATAAAATTAATACCTTAATAAAATAATATTTCAAAATTTTGAAATATTATTGAAATAAAAAAATAATAGTGTATAATAAAGGTATAATAAAAAATAACAGTCTATGTAAACGTAAACTTATTATAGGAGGAATATTTATGGCAGAAGATATGGAAGTAATAATCTTTGAAATTATTAGTCAAGGTGGTACAGCAAAGGGACTAGCTTATGAAGCTTTAGCAGCTGCTGAAGAAGGAAACTTTGATAAGGCAGAAGAACTTTTAAAAGAAGCAGATGTATGTTTAGGTGAAGCTCATAAAATACAAACAGGAATAATTCAAGCTGAAGCAAGAGGAGAAAAAACAGAAGTATCAGTACTATTTGTACATGCTCAAGATCATTTAATGACAGCTATTGAAGCTAAAACACTAATAGAGCATATTATAAAATTACACAAAAAAATAGCAGATATATAAAACTTATTTAATTTATAAATAAAGGAGGTATTATGACTTATGAAAAGAAATTCTGTTGTTAGCGAATTAAAGGCTAAAAAGACAGATTATGATATACCAACCTTTGGATTTAAGAGCGCATTTTTTATATTATTAGGAGCGGTAACTGGTACTATTATATGTCCAATGATATTAGGAATTTTTGGAGTAAGTATGAATTTTGGTATATTAGTAGGAAATACATTTATAACAAGTTTTGCTGTTAATTATTCAAGATTCTTTATTGAAAGTAAAAGAGGATATTGTAAGGCTTTTTGGATGAACTATGCATTCTTTGGATTTTCATTTGGAGTGATTACTTATTTATGGAGGTATTTAAATTTCTTTATTTAAATACTAAACCTTATGGAAACGTTATAACGCGTGAAAACGTTATATAAAATTAATGAATTACTTAATTTATAAACTAAATGTCAATAATTAATTATAAAAATTTGGAGGTATTATTTATGAAAGTATTATTCGTATGTTCACAAGGTATGTCAAGTGCAATAGCAGTTAATGCACTGAAGAAGGAAGCAGAAAAAAATGGTGTAGATATGGAAGTAAAAGCCGTAAGTACACAAGAATTTGAAGAAGAGGTTAAGGGAGGATATGATGTTGCAATGGTAGCACCACAAATTAGACATCGTTTTGAGTACTTGAAGGAATATGCAGATGCTGAAAATGTTCCATGTGCATTAATACAACCTCAAGCTTATAGTCCATTAGGAGGACCAAAGCTATTTAAACAAGTTAAAGAACTTGTAGAAGCAAAATAGTTTCATACAAGCTTTATATATTTACTTTTTATTTTATTTATTATAAGGGGGAATTAAATTATGAACAGTTTTGCTGATTTCTTAGACAAGAAGTTATCTACGCCTATGGCAAAACTAGCAGAGCAACGTCATTTACGTGCTGTGCGTGACGGTATTATAGCTACTTTACCATTAATTATTGTGGGATCATTTTTCTTAATAATTGCAAACCCACCATTACCAGAAAGCTGGGGGATTTATAAAACCCTAAAAGCTAATGCAGCTACAATAGTACTACCATATAGAATGACAATGTATATTATGACAGTATATGCTTGTTGGGGTATAGGCTATAGTTTAGCAAAATCTTATAAACTTGATGGAGTTACTGGAGGAACATTATCAGCAGCAGCGTTTTTATTAACACTTGTTCCAAAGAGTGTAGCAGCTTTAACTCCAGAGTTAATGGAAATAGTTAATGGAAATCCAGATCTTTTAAAATGGTATCAAGGAGTTCCACAAGGATTCCAAATGCCTATGGCAAACATGGGTGGAGGCGGAATGTTCGTTGGTATTATAGTATCAATACTAGCTGTTGAAATATTTAGATTTACTAATAAGAGTGGATTTAAAATTTCAATGCCTGAACAAGTTCCACCATCAGTTGCTAGAAGCTTTGAAGCTCTAACACCTGCAGCAATTATAGTTTTATTAATTGGTTCAATAACATATTATGTAGGCTTTGATTGGCATGGATTTATTGGGAAAATAGTTACTCCACTTGTAAAAGCAAGTGATACTTTGCCAAGTGTTTGGATATTAGCAATCTTACAAGATTTCTTCTGGTCATTTGGTATTCATGGTGCATCAGTAGTTGGCTCTATTGCAAGACCAGTATGGTTAATTTTATTAGAACAAAACTCAGCTGCAGCAGCTGCTGGAACTTCTTTAACAGCAATAGCAGCAGAACCTTTCTTCCAATGGTTCTTATATATTGGGGGTTCAGGATGTACTATAGGTTTAATTTTAGCTTTAGCATTTGGTGGTAAATCTACTTATGGTAAGCAAATAGGTAGAGCAGCTTTAGTACCAGGTATATTTAATATAAATGAACCTATAGTGTTTGGTGCTCCAATAGTATTAAATCCAACATTAATTATACCATTTATAACTGTACCATTAGTTACAGGTACAGTGGCATGGTTTGCTACCACATTTGGATTAATCAATAGGGTTCAATTGATTGCACCTTGGACATTACCAGGACCAATTGGAGCTTATCTAGCTACAGGTGGAGACTGGAGAGCTGCTGTATTAAATGTTATTTGTATTATAATATCAGTAGTAATGTACTATCCATTTGTTAAAATGTATGACAATAAATTATTAGCAGAAGAAAAAGGTGAAGCTTTAGAAGCACTAAACAAAAGTTTAAATGCATAATATAAAAAATTAAAAAAATAAAAAAGTGGTGAAGTAATTCACCACTTTATTTAAAATAGAGGTGAATTTTATGGGAAAATTAGGAATATCAATCTATCCAGAAAAAACTACAGAAGAAGAAATTTATAAATATATAGATAAAGCAAGTGAATATGGATTTAGTAGAATATTTTCATGTTTGCTTTCAGTAGATGATACTAAAGAAAATATAAAAAAGAACTTCAAAAAAATAAATGAATATGCAAAATCAAAAGGATTTGAAATTATAGTAGACGTAAGTCCAAGAGTGTTTGATGAATTGGGAATAAGCTATAAGGACTTAAGCTTTTTTAAGGAAATTGGAGCAGATGGCTTAAGGTTAGATATGGGATTTACTGGTTCAGAGGAATCATTAATGACATTTAATGATGAAAATCTTAAAATTGAAATTAATATGAGTAATAATACTAATTATATAGATACAATAATGAATTATATGCCTAATAAAGATAATTTAATTGCTTGTCATAATTTTTATCCACATAGATATAGTGGTTTAAATTTCGATCATTTTATGAGATGTACAGAAAGATTTAATAAATACGGATTAAGAACAGCTGCATTTATAACAAGTCAAAATGAAGGAACATTTGGCCCATGGCCTGTTACAGATGGACTTCCAACTTTAGAAATTCATCGTAACTTACCAATAGACGTTCAAGCTAAACACTTAATAGCATTAGGTAATATCAATGACATAATAATATCAAATTGTTATCCTACAGAAGAGGAAATGAAAAAGTTAGGATCTATGAGAAAAGATATGGTAACTTTTGATTTAGAGCTTGTAGATGGAGTTCCTGAAATAGAGCAGAAGATATTATTTGAAGAAATGCATTTTAATAGAGGAGATTTCTCAGATAATTTAATTAGGTCTACTCAAAGTAGAGTTAAGTATAAGGGACATGACTTTAAATTATTTAATGCTCCTGAAATAATTAAAAAGGGAGATGTAGTTATAGAAAGTAGTGAATATGGACACTATGCAGGAGAGCTACAAATTGCTTTAAATGATATGAAAAATAGTGGTAAATCAAATGTTGTAGGTCATATAAAGGAAGAAGAAATATTCATTTTAGATTGTATTAGACCATGGCAAAAATTTAACTTCAACTTAATTAAATAATTGGAGGTTAATCTATGTATTTTTTAGGAATAGATGGTGGTGGAACTAAGACTTGTTTTACGTTAATAAATGAAACTGGAAATGTTATTAATAGAGTTATAAAGGGAACTTGTCATCCAACACAAATAGGATTTGAGAATTTAGAAAAATTACTGAGAGAAGGATTAGAGGAAATAATAAGTTCTAGTAATATTTCTAAAAAAGAAATTACAAAAAGTTATCTAGGATTAGCAGGCTATGGAATAGTAAAAGAAATTGCAGAAGGAATAGCAAAGGTAGTTTCAAGAGTATTTAATGGAATGGACTATATCTTAAATAATGATGTTAGAGTTGCAATAGCAGGGGCACTAGCTGGTGAAGATGGAATAAATGTTGTTGCAGGCACAGGTTCAATAGCCTTAGCACTAAAAGATGAAAAAGTTCTAAGATGCGGTGGATGGGGGTACTCCATAGGTGATGAAGCTTCAGCATATTGGATAGGTAAAAAATCATTAGCATTATTTAGTAAGCAAAGTGATGGAAGATTAAAAAAAGCACCATTATATGAAATATTTAAAAAAGAACTTGAGTTAAAGACTGATTTTGAAATAGTTTCCTATGTAAATGAAAAATTAAAAGGTGATAGAGGAGAAATAGCAAAGCTTGCTAGATTATGCTCTGATGCCGCTGAATGTGGAGATGAAGGTGCAATAGCAATCTTTAATGAAGCTGCAAAAGAAATGGCAGAAATGATAAAAACTCTATTAAAAAATTATGATGAAGATATGGTTAAGGTTTCATATACAGGCGGAGTATTCAAAAGTGGGGAATTAATCCTAAAACCATTAAGAGAATATTTAAAGGGACATAATGCTGAACTAGTAGAACCAAAGCTAAGTCCAGATTTAGGAGCTTGCTTATTAGCATATATAAGTTCTGGAAATAAAGTCACTGAAGAAGCAATAGAAGAAATGAAAAAATGAAAAAATAAAAAGAGAAATTCTTAGGAGTTTCTCTTTTTAACTTTCTAAACTCCGTAGGAGTTTTTTCACTAATTTTTTAATTGAAATTTGAAATATATATTTCAAATAAATTTTCATTTCTTCATTATTAATTATGAACTATCAATTGCCATTGCCCATTATCAATTTTCAATTATTCATTGTTAATTACATGAAGTCATAGTCTATAGTAATAACACAATTATATTGAGGGTGCTCTTTTTTTATTGCATCCTTTATATCTACTAGCATTTTTTCTTGTTTCTTCTTATTACCTGATTCGGCTGCTTCTAATACTATATCAAATATTAGGTTTTTTATTTCACCTTCACCAACTATTCTGAAATCATGCATTGATTTTATTTCAGGATATTTTCTAAGTATTTTTTCAACATAATCCCATGCTTCTTTAATTTCATCAGTTATAACACAAATTGGATCCATGTGTATAACTAAATGTAAATTAAGATCTCTTGAAACTTCTCTTTCTGCTTTATCTATCACATTATGAATTTCCATTATATCTATATCAGATGGAATTTCGGCATGTAGTGAAGCTATAATTCTTCCAGGACCATAGTTATGAACTATAAGATCATGAACACCTGAAATATGTGGATAAGATAATACTTTTTCACAGATTTCACTTACAAGCTCAGGATCTGGAGCTTCTCCAAGTAATGGATTTAATGTTTCTTTTACTAATCCAAAACCTGCATATAAGATAGCCAGAGCTACAAATACACCTATATATCCATCAATAGGAAAGCTTGTGAATTTTGCTAATAAAAATGATATTACAACAGTGCTAGATGTAAAAACATCACCAAGTGCATCAGTTGCAGCAGCCTTTAAAGCAGATGAATTTATTTTATTTCCTATAAATTTATTAAAGGATGATAACCATACTTTAAAACCAATTGAAACTAAAAGTAATATAAATGGAACAAGTTCAAAAGTTATGACTTCTGGATTTAAAATTCTTTCAACAGATGACTTAACAAATTGTACTCCTACAAGCATTACCATAAAGGCTACTAAAAGAGCAGATAAATATTCTATCCTACCATGTCCAAAAGGATGCTCTGCATCAGCAGGCTTGTTTGACATTTTAAAACCAATTATGGTAATTATAGATGATGCTGCATCAGATAAATTATTAAATGCATCAGCAGAAATGGCAATAGAGCCAACTAACATTCCAACTGAAAATTTTATTAAAAATAAAATAAAATTTATTATGATTCCAACAATTCCACCTAAGGTTCCATAAGAATTACGAACCCTTGAATCCTTTGTATTTTCACTATTTTTAATGAAAGATTTAACTAGAAATTTAGAAATCATCTTATCACTCCTATCTATATAATATTTTCCCAATGAAGTGGTTATCTATTCAATAATAATTTTTAACTGTATTTACATTACTCTTATACATATAATCATTATTATATACTAAAATATACTAATTTCAATTAGAATAAATTCAATAAATATACTTACATTATTTAATATATTAATTCCATTCTTTGCAGCATTATATTCCCAATAAATGTATAATATATATATATTATTACGCAATTGTATTAAATTGAGTAATAAGTGATTTTATCGATTCATTAATTTTAATTTTAGAAGGAGATAAAAATGATTAAAAATAATATTAAGGCTCTATTAATTCATATAGTGATTAGCATATTATCATTTATAATTTCTATGCTTTTTCATACTCATGCTGCGAAGTGGGTATCCGAGGAAGCTGCTAATCAACATCATTTTTCTATGCTTGGAGCTTCTTTTTTAATTATTATAGTTTTATTATTTTTATACTATCATTTCAGCATGAAGTTTTTAACCAATCAATCATCTATCATAAAAAACATCTTATCATTTAGTATAATTGGGTTAATAGGCATAGTTTTATGGTTCATTGCGTTTTCTATTGATTTAACAGGTGGAACTCAAATTCTACTAAATTCAGAATTATGGCAGTTGTATAGTTTATATTATGGATACTGCGTGTCCCTAGTTTATGAAATAAGCACCACTAATCCTTACATTATGCTTGTATTTGGCATCTTGCCAATTATTGTTATGTATATTGGAGTAAAAAAGTCTAGAATTACGAGACAGAAATAATAAGTAGTTAGTTCAAAATAGTAAACTATTACGAACTAAAGACCAGTGAGTTAGAAATAGCTGGTCTTTTAAATTCTATATATATTATCAACATTATTTTAAAATAGAGCCTATTTAAAAAAGCTAAAATAATAAGCTTGATATATATGATAGATAGTAAATTTTATATAAAAATATTATTGACAAAAGTAAAATAAATGGTTTGAAAGGATATAACGTTTCGTTATACTCTTTGTCAATACATGCTCTCAATTAGAAAAACTACTAGGCCAAGAGTTTTGGTTAATTCGCTACGCTCAAACAAACCAACAAGACTAAGGTCTAGTAGCTTTTCCTTCACCAAGTACTTCTAATTGTTCGATATATGCTTATTCCAGAGTCTATTTATCTTCACCAACTTATATTTTAACACTTTAAACCATTAAATGAAGAATTAGCCTAATTAATAGATATCATTAAGTTTAAGTAGTAATTTATTACATAAGTATATTTTCATAAATATGGTATAATAGTATTAATCTTTACTTTAGGAGGAATTAAAATGGAAAAACAACTAGCATTAGATTTAATAGACTTTTTATATAAAAGTCCAACTGCATATCATTCAGTTAAAACTATAAAAGAAGAGTTAGATTCAAATGGTTTTAATGAAGTAAAAGAAAATGAAAAGTGGGACTTAAAAAAAGAAGGAAAGTATTATGTTATAAAAAATGATTCAGCTTTAATAGCTTTCACTGTTGGGAATGGAGATATTGAGGAAGATGGATTTAGATTAATCGGTGCTCATACTGATTCACCTGGATTTAGAATAAAAGCAAATCCAGAAATGGTTTCAGAAGGTAAGTATCTAAAGCTTAATACTGAGGGATATGGTGGACCAATACTTTATACATGGTTTGATAGACCATTAGGTTTAGCAGGAAAAGTTACATTAAAAGGTAAATCACCTATAAATCCAGAAGTTAAGCTTGTTAATATTAATAAACCAATTCTTATAATACCAAGTGTTGCTATTCATATGAATAGAGCTGTTAATGATGGATTTGCAGTAAATAAGCAAAAGGATACATTACCTTTATTAAGCTTAATAAACGAAAAGTTTGAGAAAAATGGATATCTAGTTAATCTTTTAGCTGAAGAATTAAAGGTGGATGCAAGTGAAATATTAGGCTTTGACTTAGGGTTACATGAAGTAGAAAAAGGATGTTTAGCAGGATTAAATGAAGAATTTATATCATCAGGAAGATTAGATGATATGTGGATGGTTTATGCAGGAATTAAAGCATTGATAGATAGTAAAACTAATAAATCAACTAAGGTTATGGTTTGTATAGATAATGAAGAAATTGGAAGCCTTACAGCTCAAGGTGCTAATTCAGCATTATTATTAAATATATTGGAAAGAATAACGTTAGCTTTAGGAAAAGATAGAGAAGGCATGCATAGAGCATTATCAAATTCAATAATGATATCTGCAGATTTAGCTCATGCTGTACATCCAAATGCTGAAGAAAAACATGATCCAACAAATAGACCTGTTTTAGGTAATGGACCAGTATTAAAGACTGCAGCATCAGGAAGTTATAGTACTGATAGTTACAATGCAGCTATATTTGAAGGCCTTTGTAAATCAGCAGGAGTTCCTTATCAAAAGTTCTTTAATAGATCAGATGTAAGGGGTGGAACTACTATAGGACCAATAACATCATCATTATTAACAATTCCAGTTATGGATATGGGTGCACCATTACTTTCAATGCATTCTATAAGAGAGTTAGCAGCTGTAAAAGATAATTATTATACTATTAAACTGTTTACTGAATTTTTTAATATTTAATAAGCAAATAATTAGCACAATAGTTATGTAAAATTATTAGATTAGGATAATGAAGTGAAATCTTTATCCTAATCTTTTTATTTTTAATAAAAACATATATCTGAAATAAAATAAAATATTTTTACTAAAGGTATTGAAATATCATTTCAATAGTGGTAATATAATATTGTGATGAAAACGTCGTCAAAAAGCTAGAAATTTATACTTTATTTCGGAGGTATTTATATGAATAAAATAAACTTAGAAAAATTAACAACAGAAAGTAGAAATCAAGATACCATAGATATAGACAAGGTTTCAACCTTAGAAATGGTAAAAAAAATTAATAATGAAGATAAAAAGGTCGCAGAAGCAGTTGAAGCAGAATTACCAAAGATTGCAAAAGCTATAGATGGAATAGTAGAAGGAATGCATAAAGGGGGTAGATTAATCTATATAGGAGCAGGAACTTCAGGAAGACTTGGAATATTAGATGCATCTGAATGCCCACCTACATATGGGGTATCAGAAGAGTTGGTTCAAGGAATTATAGCAGGGGGACAAGAAGCTATTTTTAGAGCTAAAGAAGGTGCTGAAGATTCAAAAGAGTTAGCTGTAGAGGATTTAAAGTTTAAGAATCTAAATGAAAATGATACAGTTGTTGGATTAGCCGCATCAGGAAGAACACCTTATGTAATTGGTGGATTAAATTATGCAAATGAAATAGGTGCATTAACTGTAGCAGTTACATGTAATGCTGATTCAGAGGTTTCAAAAGCAGCTAAGATTTCAATCGCTCCAGTAGTAGGACCAGAAGTAATAACAGGTTCAACAAGATTAAAATCTGGAACAGCTCAAAAATTAGTTCTAAATATGTTATCTACAGGAACAATGATTAAACTTGGAAAAGTTTATGGAAACTTAATGGTAGATGTAAGAGCAACTAATGAAAAGCTAGTTGAAAGAGCAAAAAAGATAGTTTGTGAAGCAACTGGAGCACAAAGAGAAGAAGCAGAAAAAGTATTAACAGAAACAAACTTCGATGTTAAGCTTTCAATATTTATGATATTATCAAAGCTAAATAAAGATGAAGCTAAAGCTATACTTGATAATAATAATGGATATATAGCTGAAGCATTAAAGAATGTATAAAAATTTAAATTTAAAATGGAGGGACGTAAAATGACAAATGCTGAAATAGCTAAAAATTTAGTTGAATTAGTAGGTGGAAAAGAAAACATAAAATCTGTAGCGAACTGTATGACTCGCTGCAGATTAGAACTTAGAGATTACTCAAAAGCTGATATCGAAAAGATTAAAAAGTCAGAAGGTGCCTTAGGAGTAGTTAATGCAGAAGGACAATTACAAATAGTATATGGTCCAGGTAAGGTTAATAAAGTAACAGCAGAAGTTAGTAAAATAGTTGGAAAGCCGGTTGTTTTAGGAGAAGATGCTGTTAAGGCAACAAAAGAAAAATTAAAAGCAAAAAATGATACTAAGTTTAAAAATATACTTAAAAAATTAGGAAACGTATTTATTCCTTTAATACCTTTATTCGTAGCATGCGGACTTGTTTTAGCAATTAATAATATTTGTGGTGTACAATTTGGCGATGCATATAAGACAACTACAGCAGGTCAAATTATCGGACTTATAGGTAACGGTGTATTCTCAATTCTTTCAATTTTAGTAGGTGTAAATGCAGCTAAGGAATTTGGCTCAGATATGCCAATGATGGGTGGAGTATTAGGTGGAATACTTTCATCAGCAACATTAGCTAACATTACTCTTTTGGGTAAACCTTTAACACCAGGTAGAGGCGGTATTATTTCAGTTATATTAGTTGTAGTTTTAGCGGTTTATATAGAAAAGGCTTGCAGAAAGTTTGTACCAGATGTGTTAGATTTATTTGTAACACCATTACTTACATTAACTTTATCAGTATTAGCAGCTTTATTTATTCTTCAACCAGTTGGTGGATTTATTTCTGACTCAATAGGAGCTATAGTTGCTCAAACAATTGCATCAGATAATATGTTTGTATCAGTAATTTCAGGAGCAGTTTCAGGAGCATTATTCTTACCATTAGTTATGACAGGAATGCACCAAGCATTAACTCCAATACATGCAGATTTAATAGCAAATGTAGGATATACAGTATTACTTCCAATATTAGCAACAGCAGGTATGGCTCAAGTTGGAGCTACTATAGCAGTTCTTAGAAGAACAAAAAATGAAAGATTAAAGAAGACAGCTAAAAATGGATTAGTACCAGGATTCTTAGGAATTGGAGAACCATTAATATATGGTATAACTTTACCACTAGGAAAACCATTCTTAGGCGCTTGTTTAGGAGCTGGAGTTGGTGGAGCTATAATGGCATTCCTAAAAGTTGGATCAGTTGCAATTGGAGTTTCAGGATTACCACTTGCATTATTAATAGCAGATGGAAAAATGCTTGTTTTCTTAATAGGAGTACTTGTATCATATGTAGCAGGATATTTATTTACAGAAATGCTTGGATTTGAAGATCCAGTAGAATAAGAAATAACCAATAATTTATAAAAGATAATTAGGGAAATAACTCAGCGAGATGAGTTATGAAAAATAGATTAAAAGGCTGTCGAGGACAGCCTTTTAATTTAAAATATAGAATTTTAAATTCTATTAGTATTTAATACTAAAATATTTAAATTTAGAGGGTGTGAAATGGGTAATAATTTAGAATCTATAGGGCAAACAAAAGTTGAAGATAAAAGCAAATTAGAAGAAAAGACATCTCAAGTAATAGCAGATACTAAGTGGTCTGATACAATGAAAATACATTGGAATCATAGAGTATATCTTCCTAAAGAGTATGAGGAAAAGTTAAACAAAAAGTATCCAGTGCTTTATGTTTTACATGGATGGGGTGGAAATGTTACTAATACAACTGATGAAACTAGAATAGATTCAAAATCAATACTAGATAAGTTAATTGGTGATAAAGAAATTGAACCTATGATAGTAGTATTTGTAGATGGATTTAATAGTTATTATGTAGATGGTCCAACTTTTAAAATGAAGAGTGCAATAATTAATGATTTAATTCCATTAATAGATTCTAAGTATAGAACTTTAAGCAATAAAAATAATAGAGCTATAGCGGGAATTTCTATGGGTGGATTTGGATCATTGAGTATTGCATTAAGTAATAGTAATATGTTTTCTTCAGTTGGTTTAATGTCACCAGCAATTTGGGATGTTATAGAAAAAGATAACAGTATTTATGGGAGTCCATTAGAAGAGAAGTATTATGAGAATTCATATAAAAACTTGATTGAAAAGGTTAAATCAAAAGATATAGATATTTTTGTTTATTATGGAAAGGCAGATGAAGTAATAAACTATAAGAACATTGAAAACTTTATTAGTTTTATTAAAAACTTTGGATTTAATGTAAAATATGAATGTGAAGATCAAGGGACTCACGCTTGGCCAACATGGAGAGAAATGTATCCTAAGGTATTAAGGGATATAAGTAATAACTTAAAAAAGTCTAAATAAAAATGCAAGAATGAAGAAATGAAAGAGTGAAAAAGTTAAGGATAAAATCTTTTATTTTAAGTTCTAAATTATTCACTTTAAATTGTGACAAATTATTATCCTTAACTTTTTCACTAGTTCACTTTTAATTATAAATTCAATTAAGGAGAGTGTTAATATGAGTTATGGATTTTCAGTTTATTTTGGATTAGATAATACTAAGGAAGAAAATATTCAATTGCTAAAGGATGCTCATAGCTTAGGCTTTAGTAGAATTTTTACTTCTCTTCATATACCAGAGGCTAATTATGAAGTTTTAAAGAAAGAAGTTAGAGAATTCTTTGCTTTAGCTAAGGAATATGATATGGACATAATTAGTGATATATCACCTAATACTTTTAAATTTTTAGATTTAGAAGACATGGATTTAAAGGGTTTAAGGGATATGGGAGTTAAAACTATAAGGATAGATTTTGGCTATAGTGAAGAAGATATAGCTAAAATGAGTAGAAATGAATATGGAATTAAAATTCAATTAAATGCTTCAACTATTACAGAAGAGTTTTTTGATGAACTTGATAAATGGTCACCAGACTATAGTAATGTAGATGCATTGCATAATTTCTATCCAAGAGTTGGAACTGCAATTTCAGAAGAATGTATGATAAATAAAAATAATATCCTTAGTAAAAGAAATATAAATCCTTGTGCCTTTGTACAATCAAATAACAGAAAAAGAAGCCCATTAAAGGATGGATTGCCAACTCTTGAAGATCATAGGGGGATGGAAGTAAGAGAAGCTGCTAATCATTTATTTGCTTTAGGAAATAAATCTGTTTTTATAGGAGATTCTCTTCCTAGTTTAGAAGAACTAAAGGATTTAGCATCTTTAGATCCAAATACTATAGAGTTGGATATAGAAGTAAAAACTAAAGATAAAGTAATACTTAGAATTCTAGATAAAGTTTATACAGCCAGAACAGATGAGGCTAGAGATGCTATTAGAGCAAGTGAAAGTAGATTAATATTAAATGGTGATGTTATTGAGCCATTTAATACAGTAAATAAGAAATTTGGAGATATTTCAATAGATAATAAAGACTATATGAGATATATGGGTGAACTTCAAATATTAAAAACAAATCAAGATAAAGATTTCAGAACAAATATTGTAGCTTCTATTTTACAAAAGGATATATATTTATTAAAATATATACAAGGTGCAAAGAAATTTCACTTTAATATAGTTAATAAATAAAT
The DNA here is from genome assembly GCF_015555225.1 of Clostridium sp. D46t1_190503_E9. Classification (NCBI taxonomy): domain Bacteria; kingdom Bacillati; phylum Bacillota; class Clostridia; order Eubacteriales; family Clostridiaceae; genus Clostridium; species Clostridium sp. D46t1_190503_E9. The sequence goes on along the minus strand of NZ_JADNKB010000009.1, from coordinate 2,627 downwards.
CAAAGAATAGTAGGGTGTGAAAATGAACGTATTGCAGTATATAAAACAGAACTTCGAGAGCTTTACAGATAGAGAAAAATTAATAGCTGAGTACTTACTTAGCAATAAAAAAAGCATTATAGGTATGTCAGCAAAGGAAATAGGAGATATTACAAATACTTCAGCTCCAACAGTTGTAAGATTTTCAAAAAAGATAGGCTTTGATTCACTTAATGAAATGAAATTACAGCTATCAATAAACTTGCAAAGTGATGAAGAAAATACAGATTTTGAATATCTACATGGTGATTTATCAACCCAAAATATAATTCATGGTATAAAGAAATCCATAGATTCAATTATGAATCAAACAATTAGTACTTTAAAAGAAGAGGAATTGGAAAAAGCTATAGATGTTCTTAATGGTGCTAAAAATATATATATATTTAGCGTAGGAGTTTCTAGTTTGGTAGGAATGGACTTTTATTATAAGTTAAGTAGAATAAATAAGAGATGTATTGCACATTCTGATACACATCTTCAAATTACATCCTCAGCACTTATGGAGAAAGGAGATGTAGCAATAGCTATATCTTATTCTGGAGAAACAAAAGAAGTAATAAAATGTGCAGAAAATGCTAAAAAAGCTAAAGTTCCAGTTATAGCAATTACAAAAGCTAGTATAAACAATACATTAGCAGATATATCAGATATAGTACTGCAAGTACCTTTTGTAGAAAAGACTTTAAGAGAAGGTGCAATGAGTTCAAGAATATCACAACTTTCAATAATAGATATGCTGTTTATAGGAATGGCAAAAACAAACCTAAAAGGCGTAGAAGAAAAACTTAGAATAACAAGAAAAGCTGTGGAAGAACTTAAGAATTAGTGAAAGAATTAAGAAATGAAAGAATGAAAATTTATTTGAAATAGAGATTTCAAATTTCAGTGAAAGAATAGAATTCAACTAATAATTGACAATGTATAATGGATAAAAAGAGAAATTCGAAAGAATTTCTCTTTTTATTTTTTATAATTCAACGTAGGTTAATTATTACCCGAATTTTAAATTTAAAATTATAAATTATATCGGCAATTCTTTCACTCTTTTTTTATTATTATATAGTATTTATCTTCGGTTGATTCTTCAGTTGAAACATTAATAAAATTAATTTTATTAATATCCCCATGTTTTAAGTGACCATTTGTCATTTGAGTTATTGCGAACTAAAATCCATTGCCATTCGCAGTAAGTTGTATTAGGATTTAGTGATCCATCCATACCAGAAGAACCTACATTAAAGTTTGATAATAAAATTATTGCTTCATCTGCATTATATTGTTTTGCCCATTCTGATTCTGAACGCCTACTTATATTTTCACCATACCATAAATCTGTTAATATACACCCTTTAAAATCTTTTTCAAATTTTTTCTTAACAATATTCATTGCATCTTTAATTTCCTCTTCACTATAAATTTCTGATTTTACAAAACCTTCACTAACATTATCTATGTTACCAACTTTGTAAGTATTAAGATAATAGATTATTATCCCTATTAAACATGCTGAAAGAGTGAGCATGATAAATTTATTTTTTTTCACTTAATTCTCCCCCTTTTATTTATACTTAATGAATTACTCAATATACTTATTCAGTATTCATATTATTATTATACAGTATCTATTATTAATGATTACTTAAAATGGAAAATTAACATTGTTAATATAAATAGTGCTTGAATACTTTTAAATTCTTTTATCTTAGCATAATTATGATATATAGTACTATAAACCATAAAATTTTTAATTATAATAGATTTTTTATAATATAAAGGAATTCGTCAATTTATGATATTTCATATAGTTTATTAATATTTACTGGACTACGTATAGTTGAAAAAGTATATAATAAATATGTGTATATAGCAATAAATGTATATTACCTTTTGGTGGGAGGTGAAAATAAGATGAAAAGAAATTTAAGTTTCGCAATTATAATTGGAATAGTTTTTTCGATAATGACAGGATGTGTAGTGAGAAATAAAAGTTCAGCACATAATACTATTAAAGAAGGTACTGAAATAAGTGATATTTATACTTATAATGTTGAAGATGATTTTAAAAGAATGAAATTAGAAATAAATCTAACTCTTAATAAAGGCAAAGTTAAATTTGAACTTAAAGACCCAAATGGAAATATACAATGGAGCGAGGAAGTTACAACTGATAAAGCTTTAAAAGAAATAAAAAGCTTTGATAAGGTAGTAGGGGAATGGACACTAACATTTGAAAATATTGATAACACAGGTGAAGGAGAATTCGACTTACAATTTAATAGACTCTAAAAATAATTGATAATTGAGGTTATAATTCAAAGAAGGTGAATTATAACCTCAATTTTAAATTCTAAATTTTAAATCATATCAACAATATTTTCATTTTTATTTATTAGATTCTGTTTTAAAAGAATGCTGGTATTATAGTGAGGGAAAAGTAGAGAATTAATTGTCAATTCTTAATTCGTAATAGTTTAAAATTGCAAATTAGTTATTAATAATTTTATTAATTGTCATGCTATAAGTTAAGAATATAAATACAACAAGTATTGCTATATAACTAACTACTAAAAATATTTTTTCTTTGT